>DQXH01000070.1 GCA_011043415.1 Thermoprotei archaeon
AGCCTCTTAGAAATATCCCTATCCAACCCCGGGAGCAGGGTATTCATCATCTCAAATATCGATACCCTACACCCGAGTGCATTATATAACGTTGCTACTTCAATGCCTACGGGCCCGCCTCCAATCACCGCCAACTCACCTTGGATATTCTTGAGGTCGACGGCATCCCTAGAAGTCAGTACTCTTAAGCCATCTACCTTGACGCCATTAATTAACTTAGGCCTACTCCCTAATGCAAGTAATATATTCTTACCTTCAATAGCTTTCCCACCATCATCGGACTTTATATATACGCTTCCATCTCTAATCTTATAAGCCTCGCCATAGTAAATCTCTATCCCGTTCCTCTCCATCAATTTAATTAAATTACCCCGTAACTTAGATACGATTCCGGATCGAAAACTATTTAGGCTGGAAACATCTAATTTTACATCCCCTTTACATACGCCGGACTCGATACATTTCCTAATAGAATAATATAACTTAACGTGATGAAGTAGTGATTTAAATGGGATACATGCATAGTTTAGACATTCTCCCCCTATTACACCCTTCTCGACGACGGCAACCTTCGCACCTAGCCTAGCTGCATGAAGTGCGGATGAGTATCCGGCTGGTCCAGAACCTATAGAGATGAAATCATATTCAGGCATTTATATACACCATATAGATTCGTCTAAGCTTCAACTAATGTATATCTATAGTTTAGTCTAAGTATGATATATTATTTTAATATTATGATGTTAAATATGATATACTAAACTATATATTGGATAGGTGAGAATGTATGCCTATTGACCCAGAGTTTAAGTCTAAGAGGCAGGTTGTAGGAGAGCATAATGGACATCCAGTATGGGGTCCAGTCGACCCACCCAAGGTACTAGGTATCCACGGAGACAAGGTGGCTGTAGACTTCGACCTATGTATAGCTGACGGCGCATGTATAGATGCGTGTCCAGTGGGGGTATTTGAGTGGGTAGATACTCCAGGTCATCCAGCGTCTGATAAGAAGGCTGATCCCGTGAATGAGGACCAGTGCATCTTCTGCCTAGCCTGTGAGACTGTATGTCCTGTTGAGGCAATTAAAATATTTGTAGAGTAGAAACCCTCTCTTTTTTACATCAATCCAATATTTTTACATTTTTAGAATATAATTCTCATATATCTCCTTATCCTGCGGATCCTTCTCTAGATACTCCTCCCACCTCTTTAAGATATTACTAGGAGGTTTAACCCCGGCTAGATACCATATCATCATAATATTACCTAGGTCCCCCCTCTTCTTATCTACTGGAGTCTCTAGGATCAATGGCCTCTCAATAATCTCCTTGTTACTGAGGATAAGCCTAAAGCCCTTTTCACCTATATACCCGAGGCCAATATGCTCATGTACGTCCCTGCCGCTCGCTAATTCATATCTAGAGTCGTTTAGATGTACTACCTTAAGCCATTTAAATCCGATAAACTCCCCAAACTCGTTAAACGTATATTCAACCCCCTTAGATGTGCTTAAGTCGTATCCAGCTGCAAATGCATGCGCCGTATCAAAGCATATCCCTATCCTATCTGAGTAGCTACTCAATCCATCTAGAAGAACCTGGATCTCCTCGAACCTACTACCCATGCTATTCCTCTGCCCAGCCATATTCTCAAGTAGTACCATGACATCATTATCCACCTTATCCAACGCGGTTGACACAGCATTCAATAACCTCTCCTTACCCTTCTCAAAGCCTTTACCCATATGACTACCTAAGTGTATCACGAGGTATGGTATACCGAGTTCACCAGCCCTATTCAACTCATTTATTAGGGAGTCAAGTGACTTTTGATATATATTGTCGTTTGGAGACGATAGATTAGGTAGATATGGCATATGGGAGACTACATATCTATCATATCCGAATCTCTTAACTTTTTCACGGAATAATGCGACCTCATCAGGCTTTAACGGCTTATACATCCATCCACGTGGATTCCTGGTGAATATCTGGAATGCTGTTGAACCATAGTTATATGCACGGTCTACAGCCTTATCAACTCCCCCTCCTATCGATACGTGGACACCTACATGAAGAGTCATATAGGTCTCCCCCTCCTACGATATATATCCTAAACCTTTCTTCTCCTCTTTCTTCTTAACCTTAGACGTGTACTCCATATGGAATGCCTTAGCCCTATCCTCAAGCTCTTTGAGGTCGAACTCATACTTTATAATTCTTGATAGAGTCTTTAAAATGACGTATGGCGCGATAAAATCTCTTCCAGATATTAGGTATGTCTCTGCAAGTAGTGAAGCCGCCTCAATATTACTTTTCTTAGCATACCCAAGTAGGAGGCCGTTCATACCTGATATAACACCCTCACCAGGCATGGGTATAACTCCATTTACAATTAGATAGTCTAGTAAATCCTTAGACGTAGCCACTCCATATACCCTCACATCATATTTATAATATTCTATTGGAGTAGCGGCTAGGGTGAATAGCCATTTAATCCTAAATTCTTTAACTGCTTCAATAGCTGCATATGATACATAATGCTGCCACTCAGCGCTTGGGGGTTGGACGGCGCCAGTGAATAGGAGTATATCGTATTTACTCGTCTCAGCATGATAGAATGTAAATAGCTCCTCCTTCAAATCCTCTACAATGCCGTTGACGGTAGTTATTACAGGTGAATTTAAATATGGGGACTTAAAATCACTGATCTTCTCTGCATTTAGAACCTTAATTAGATGATCTACAGCCTGCTTACCAGTATAGCCCATCCCAGGTAATCCAGCTATCAAGATCGTATCTCCCAGCTTATCAGGGTTTATATCAAGCTTAAACTTTACTTCCATATCCATATTAACCATTATATTATTATGTAGGATAGTTAAAAACATATTCGTGTGATTAGTGATGACAGTCTATGATACATTCATTAATACACCATATCCATATACTGGTGCACTAGATGAATTAGAGTATAATAGAAATCAACTTATAGAAAAGTATAGTGATTCGATAGAACACCAGATTAAGCTGAAGTTTACCTATATTTCAGATCCACAGCTTATATGGAGAGATATACTCTATCCATTATACAGGTCACGATATTTTAAGGTGGTAGACTTAGCCCCCCTCTACGATGGATGGATATACATATATAGATTGTATTATATAGGAGGGGGGTTTAAAGACTTGATAATAGACTATCTATACCCCGACTTGATTCCAAATGGATTTAGGAGGAGGTTTACCTTTATAGGGCCATACACCCTATCGAGGCTATTGATTGGATTGGATGAGGATACGTTAAGGAGGATCATAATAGAGATTCTAGATGAGGCTAGGGAATTGAGTTATAATGCTATAGACTTTATTGAGCCGTTGATATGCTATAGTAAGTCTGAGCCTCTCATCCTCAGGAGATTATATACCGCATTTAATTATAGAGATGGAATCGAAGTCATAATACATCCGTATCACACCGATATCTATGACTTCATAGGCCGCATATATGATTATATAGATGGATTCTCCATCGACCCCTCATACACAGACTTAAAGTCATTAACCCCTATTCCAATAGATAAGATTACATTAGGTGTTGTAAATATGATGGATAGACGGTTAGAGGATGCAAATACACTATCCTCTATAGTTAAAGAGCTAAGCAGGAGGATTAAGACCCGCTATATACTACTGACGAATAGTGGGATGCTTAGAATGCTTCCATATGAAGATGCTCTTAAGAAGATTAGGATATTAAGCCTTGTTAGCAAGATGCTGGAGGTTGGATAATGTATAAATTATATTTCTATGGTTTACTCAAGACCCGAGAGGAAGAGGCCGGGTCTATAATCTCGAAATTACTTGAATATAAGTATGATGTTATATGGGATGGAGGGTCGTTTAGGAGGACTTTATATGACAAGTTAAATATGATGTATGGAGGTTTATCCGAGGTAGGATACATTGACTACACACCATATAGTAGGAGAATACTATATGAGGCTATCGATGACATATACCTAATGAATAACCTTATTATCGATGAAGCCGATTCCCTACGGAGACATGCTAGGGATATAGTGATACCAGTATTGGGTGGATATATATTTACATCCACAGTACTAAGAAGCTACTATAGGAGTAGATGGATGGACTTTATAGGTGTAACTACATTTGAATACATAAATTCCTTCAGTGAAATGTTTAGGAAGAGTTTACATATATTGAGGGAGGCTATATCGGCAGCCATAGAACACGATTCTCTAAATATACTACTAATCGACTTGATACCAGGTGCGAGACTAAGTCAACATATTCTACTCTATAAGGAATATCTAAATGACTATACAGACAACATTATATTTCGTTTTGAATCATTGGACTTAAGGAGATTATATAGATACGTCTATAAACTCGATTTAAAGCGGATTGCGATTCCATTAAGCTGGTTCGTGAATATCGAGCCCAGGAGGGAGGGGTATATTGATGAATTAAAGTTGTTTAAGGAGCTTGGTGATGCGGAGTATATTATAGAGTTATTAAATCAATATTATGATCCGGCTGAAGTAGATAGATTATCGGAGTCCGTCAAGGAGGTTAAATCTATATTTGAGGGATTTAAACTGGGATTCTCTACATCCATTTTTATGAATGAGATAGACCTGGATGATGCACTGAAGAGACTTAATCTATATTCAATGCTTGTGAGGAAGACTTAATCGAGATACCATAATATACAATGATATAATTGAATTTATTAGGATGGATATGGATGGTGATGAATTCAATTATAAAGACATTCTCAAGTTGATTGAGGCCCACGAGGATTGGAGGAATAAAACAATAAACTTGATTCCATCCGAGAATGTTACAAGCCCCCTAGTAAGGAAAGCCTTAACAAGCGACTTTGGACATAGGTATAGTGCCTGGGAGGAGGAGTGGAGCGTCGAGGGAGTGCCAAACTTCTACCTAGGGACAAAATACATTGACGAAGTATATAGATTAGGTGTTGAGGCGGCTAAATACCTTTTTAAAGCAGGATACGCCGACTTAAGACTTGTATCAGGGCATATCACGGATCTAGCGTTACTAATGTCATTTACGGAAGCTGGTGATACGATAGCGGTGGTATCTGAGAGAGACGGTGGATACCCCGGTCTACAAAGCCATACACTCCCCAGGAAAGTATGCGTAAATACTATAGAGATTCCATTTGACAGGGTTGAGGGGAATATAGATGTAGATAGGCTGGAGAACTTAGTTAGGATACATAGGATAGATGCGATATTCATTGGATCGAGCTACATACCATTCAAGCATCCATTTAGAGAACTGAGTGAACTATGTGTGAGGTATGGGATAACATTTCTATATGATGCTTCACATGTACTAGGTTTAATAGCTGGTGGAGTATATCCGAATCCACTAGAGTATAATGTAATTGCATATGGGGGGAGTACGCATAAGACTTTCCCAGGTCCGCAGGGTGGGATCATATTAGCTATAGATGAGGTTGGTGAGGATATTAGGAGGAATATCATGATGCATGTAGTGGATAATCCACATTATAACAGGATAGCCGCTTTAACTATAGCCCTATATGAGATGATTAAATTTGGTAGGGATTACGCTAGCCAGATAGTTAGGAACTCGAGGAGACTTGCTGAGGAACTATATAATATAGGCATCCCAGTCAAATATTCTGATAAGGGATTTACAGAGACGCATCAAATTATACTTGATTTAAATAAGTTTAATGACTACATTAAATTCGCTCAAAGACTTGAGTCCATCGGAGTTATAGTAGATTATGGAGGTAGGTTAGGTACACAGGAGATTACTAGAAGGGGTTTAAAGGAGGGAGATATGGAGACTATAGCAGAGATATTTAAATTGGTTTACAAGGAGAAAGATCTTAATAGAGCTAGAGAGTATGTGAATGATGTGGCTAGTAAATATAGGATTGAATACTGTTTTAGGGAGTGAATGGGAGGAAGTTTGCTAACGCCTCTGCAGCCTTCACAGCAGGTATATACATGATATCGGGGTAGATCCCGATCACGATCATCAGTATAATCATTATAGCAAGTGATATCTTTATTGAGGTAGCTACCTCCCTAGCCTCCATACTCTCCTTAGTCGGCTCAGATAGGAATAGCCTCTGGAATAGCCATATGTAATAGATTATTGCCAATACACTGTTTATCACCCCCGTGAAGGCTAGGAGCCAGTCCCCTACAGAGACTGCAGAGAATATTAAGAACCATTTACTCCAGAACCCTGGTAGTGGTGGGAGCCCGCCTAAGCTGAATAATGCGATCATTAATGCGCTAGCTGTAAATGGTCTAACTCTTCCTAAGCCCTCCATCTTAGCGATCTCCCTAGTCTCCATAGCATATATAATCGCACCTGCCGCAAGGAATGCCAGACCCTTACCTAGGGCATGGCTAAATACATGCGTCAATGCAGATGAAACTCCTTCTATAACCCCTCCCTCAGAGGCTACGGAGACTCCAATCATTATAAATCCGATATTGACTATACTACTATATGCTAGAAGCCTCTTGATATCAGGCTGTAGTAATGCAAGTATATTTGCTATAGTCATAGTTAATACCGCTATAGCCACCAACACCTTAGAATATATCTCGGGCTGGAGCAGGATGAATGGAAGACCATATTTAATTAAACCTAAGATACCGGCTTTAATAACTATCCCCGATAGCAACGCACTTATCGGGCTTGGAGCAGCTGGATGTGCATCTGGGAGCCAAGTCCAAAATGGGAAGTATGCTGCCTTAATACCGAATCCCACCATAAACAATGATGCAATTACAGCGACGACAGGCAATATATTCTGGAGGCCTTCTAGGTGTTGGGAGATACCTCTTATATAAAGCGTGACATATGGATACTCTAATGTACCTACCATACCATATACATAGCTTATTCCATATAACATTAGGAGGCTGCCTACACCGCTCATCACCAGATACTTCATAGCAGCCTCAACAGGCTCGTCAAGATGATATCTAAATCCTACTAGTACATAGCTACTCACAGCCATAATCTCCCATGCGACGAAGAATGTGAATAGATCATCTGCAAGCGCTAGTCCCACTAATCCAAGGACCATAGTCTGAAGCAGAGTATAGTATCCAGTGAGGTGACGGTCTTCAGACATGTAGCCTATTGAATGTATTGATGATAGGAATCCTACTATGAGGAAGATGTATATGAAGAATAGGCTATACCAGTCTAGCCTAAATAATGCCGATACGGGGGACTGAAAGCTGAATACAATATACTGTTTAATATCGCCTAAGGTTAACAGGTAAATAATCGTAATTATAAAGTTCAGTGTAGCCCATATACCTAGATACTTCTCTAGATTCCATCTCCGAAGTATATATCCGAGTATCGGAGTCGCTATAGTGAATAAACCCATTATCAACAATATATTTATAATTGGACTCCCATTCACGCCACTCACCCCCTAAATAATGCAGTTATACCAGGTACGACATAGTCGAGTATTATACGTGGATATACACCTAATATCACTGCTATTAAGGCCATGAAGAACATCGGTATCAACATATTTAGGGGAGGCTCATGGACCTCCTCAAATTCCTTCTTCAAAGGCCCAAAGAAGACCTTCTTCATCAGTAAAGTCATATATCCAGCTGAGACTGCGGTGCCTAACACAGCTATAAACAGTATTAATACAGGGTTGAATGCATGTGACTTTAGGACTCCACTGAATATCATGAATTCACTTATAAATGCAGCTATACCGGGTAGCCCCGCTATACCCATCACCCCTATCATAGCTATAGAAGCGGTTACAGGGATCTTAACAGCTAATCCACCTAGCTTCCTCATATCCCTAACTCCGACGACATGTATCAAGACTCCTGCGACCATGAAGAGAAGTCCTTTAAGTAATCCATGTGCAAATACATGGAATACACTACCCTCTAAGGAAATTATATTTGCAGCTGCTACACCGAAGAACATATACCCCATCTGACTTATACTACTATATGCTAGAAGCCTCTTAACATCATTCTGGGCTAGAGCCATTAACCCTCCATAGAACATCGTTAAGACAGCTAATCCAACTAGGAATGTGGTTGTAATTGGCTTAGACCATACCTCATATGTTATCGGCAATGTATATCTAATTAGACCATATAGCCCTATCTCGATCATAACCCCACTTAGAATCACGCTGATAGGCGTCGGTGCCTCTGCATGGGCTTCTGGGAGCCACCCATGTACAGGAAATATAGCCATCTTAACGCCGAATCCAAGGACCATAAGGAATATAATCAGGTTTTTAATCATAGTCGGGAACATGGGTATGGCATTATATAACTGGGGGACATCCAATATAATTACGTTATAATAAATTAGGCTGTAATATGCTATGATACCTATAGCTACTATAAGTAGTGCTGTACCCAACTGAGTATATAGTAGATATTTATATGCTACCCTCCTACGATCACCATAGCCCCATTCAGCTATTAGATAATAGCTTGGTATCAACATACCCTCCCAGAAGAAGAAGAATTGGATTAGATTCAGGCTTAATACAGTGCCCACCATAGCACCTGTATAGAACATGTATGTAAAATAATATGTCGCTACACGCTCGGCATGCTCCATATAGCCGACGCTATATATAGCTGCAAAGAACGTTACTATTAGTATAATTAGACCGACTGCGAAGGATATGCCGTCCAATCCTAGCTTAAACGTGAATCTAAGGAGCTCAGGCGCCGAGACCCATTTATAACTCTCAATATACAGCTCCTCGTATCCAGATGGCACGATATTCCCCGCTGCTCCAAGGAATGCTATTATAGCTAGCCCTATGAAGAATGCCGATACATACCCTGCCCTAGGACCTAGTAACCTACCCGCGTAATAGGATATGAATGCACCTACAAACAATGTTATAAGTGTTATAAGTAGATACATCTAGATCACCCCATAACAAGGTAATATAATATAATGAATACGATGGCTAGACCCATGTATCCCATGTTAACCCTTAGATAACCAGTCTGGACACGTCTAACTACGTTACTCAATGACGTATATAGACTCTTTAGTAGATTCCCTCCTCCATTACACTCTATATAGCTGAATATAGAGTCTGCAATCCACTGGGTACCATCGACAAATATCTTGTAGTATGCTGCATTGATATACCATCTATTATATAGGAAGATCCATATCTTCTTAAGTAGGCCTTCTCCAACCACCTCGACAGGGCTTACAACATTCTTAATATAGATTCTATATGACGGATATAATCCGACTACTATAATTCCAAGGGCGACAATGAATAATGGGCTTAGTAGAGTAGTTGTAAAGAAGTTCGTTGTAAACGCTGGTATCTCAGATAGAATCTCCATTGATATACCTAGATATTCGAAGTTCCTAGAGAAGAATAAGCCTATATTGGGTATTAGGAAACCTGATAATATAGTTCCTCCAGCTAGGAAATAGAGTGAAGCCAGCATATATATCCCGGGGTCATGTGGTTTACGACCCTCATGAATCAGGTGTTTAACATGCTCACTCTCCTCACCAAAGAACGCTAATCCAATCATCCTAAATGTATAGAATACTGTGATGATAGCTGTGGCCGCAAGTACGATGTATACGATGATGTAGCCCTCCGAAAAAGCGACGTGTAGTATAGCGTCTTTACTCCAGAATCCATTGAATGGTGGGATTCCAGATAGTCCAAATGCACCTATTAACATAAGTAAATATGTCTTAGGCATATACTTCCTCAGCCCACCCATATCCTTCAGCATATAACTCTCGATAGCATGTCCAATTGCACCTGCACTTAGGAATAATAATGCCTTAAATAATGCATGGCTAAGTAAGTGGTATAATCCAGTCATATAAGCCTCTGCAAAAGCCTCCTGATGATGAATTAACAATCCAGTTACTCCAAACGCCGTAAACATATATCCGAGCTGGCTTACAGTAGAATATGCTAATACCTTTTTAATCTGGTCTGCAACCATACCCTGCGAAGCCGCTAGGAACGCTGTAAACGCCCCTATAAACGTTACTGCAATATAGAATTCTTGGATAGAATTCAGTAATGGCCCTAGACCATCAGCCATATGAGCGACATTATATAATACTAGTGTAAACCTGGCTAGGAAGTATACCCCGGCTTTAACCATAGTCGCGGCATGTATCAATGCACTTACTGTGGTTGGACCAGCCATAGCCTCTGGAAGCCACTCATGAAGCGGGAACTGCGCGGATTTACCTATTGGACCCAGCAACATTAGTAATAGGGTTATTGTAAGTAGACCATCTCTAGCCAGGTTTACAGCCCATCCAATGTTATTAGCTAATTCAATCAAGTTAAATGTACCACTATATATAAATATAATTAGCATCGCGGTCATTAGACCTACATCACCGATTCTAGTAGTTATAAATGCCTTCATACCAGCGTGGCTAGGCGAGTATGGCCCTATCCAATACCTCTTCTCATCCGTATACCAGTATCCTATAAGTGCATAGCTTGCGAATCCCACTCCCTCCCATCCAAAGAATATCGTGATTAGACTATCTCCAAGTACTAGAAGCTCCATAAATCCAATGAATAGATTCATCAGCATCCAGTACCTAGTGATCCCTCTATCACCATGCATATATTCGACCGAATACAGGAGTATGAAGCTACTTATCCAGGCGACTACATTAGCCATAAATACACTTAATGAATCCACTATTACGCCTACAGTTACCTCAATACCGTCGACTGGAATCCATCTAGCCAGTATCCAGTCGAATGGAATATCGTGATATACTCCGTCTAAGTATATTGAACCAGCTATGATATCTGGTATCATCGACGCCGCGAAGATCGCTGATACAAAGCCTGCTGCAACCGCTATGAAATCCCTCAATCTATGGCTTATCCTCTCTGTAATCGGGTGTGTAAATGCGATTATAATCGGGAGTGCCCATACGATCCAAGGTGCATATGGAAGCATACTACCACCTCAACTTCCTAATTTTATCAACATTTAGAGTCCCGAATTTCCTATAGATTACGAGGGTTAACGCCAGCCCGACGCCGACTAAAACACCGTCTAATACGATTGAGGTTACTACGATAGCGTGTGGGAGAGGATCTATTAAAACTCTATGTTTTAAAGCTGATAACGCTATAAAGTTGATATTGACTCCAGTAGCGATTATCTCAACTCCAATCAAGATCCTGATAAAGTTCTTCTTAGCGATCGTGATATATACCCCGATCCCAATCAGTAATGCGGATAGTAGCAGTAGACTATATCCTACCATGTCTCTCACCCCAGATCACAAGTACAAATACCCCCATTAAACCGACTAGAATAGCTATAGCCTGCAGTATAGTGTCGAATAACCTCTCCCTCCATAAGTATAGAGTCTCTGCATCGATTATCTTATCTAGGGGATATAATACACCTATAAACCTAGTTAATATACTGACATCTATCTTCAATATAAGTAAGATCATTATAACTACTAGTAGAATTCCTATAAGCCTCAACACAATATCCCTACTCTCCATCCACTGGTACACCTCCCCTAGTCATTACAAATACAAATATAAACATTACTATGATAGCTCCTGAGAACACTCCTAGCTGGACCATCGATACGAATAAGGCGCCTAGCATATAGAATATTATAGCAGTCAATACACTGATCACGAGCAATGCTAGAATCGCATAAGCTATATTCTTCGTCTCAGCAGCATATATCGATGCCACTACAATTATAGCCTCAATCACATATAACATCAATTCAAATAGATTCATTTCTCAATCCTCCTCCTCGAATAGCCCATCTTCCTAGGCGTTATAACTGGCTCCAACTCATACTTCATCATAGGTAGGATATCCTTCAAATTAGGCTCTATACTTAATTTCTCAGGCGTATAAACCAGCTCCCTATACTCATCCTCCGCCAACTCAACTACATTAGTCATCTTAAGAGCCTCCCTCGGGCAGATCTCTACACATAATCCGCAGAAGCTACATTTAAGGAAGTCTATAGCTGGATGCGTGACTTTACTACCCTCCACAAACTTCATCTGGATAGCACTATCGGGGCAGATCCATCCACATGCTCCACAACCTATACACCTTTCTATATCAAGTACGATCCTGCCTCTAGTCCTATCAAACCCCTTCAGACGCTCATATGGATACTTATGTGTGACAGGCTGGTTAACCACATGCTTCAATACTACGAAGAAGGGGGTTACTACACGTGATAAAAAGTTTTTCCCAGCCATCTCAACCACCTAAGAGAATATATTTAATGAATACAGTCAATACAATATTCAATACACCGAGTGGGATGAGGTAGTTCCAGCCCAGTCTAACGGCCTGGTCGATCCTAAGCCTAGCGTAACTTATTATAATGGTGAATGTCAAGGTTATAATTATTATAAGCTTTACTAAAGTCCATATAGAACCATCTATAATAGGGTCTCCAGTGATACTCGGGCCTAGATATCCGCCGAAATAGAGTGTATTCATCAACAATGCCCATGCAAGTAGATTGACATAATCTCCCAACATAGTATCTAGGAATACAGCTCCAGTATACTCCGTTTTATAGCCGAATACAAGCTCACTCTCAGCCTCAGGGATATCAAATGGAACCTTCTCAATCATAGCTAGATATGATATTAGAAATACTATGAATCCTAGGAACTGGGGGACTATAAACCAGATACTTTTCTGAGCCTCTATAATCTCCTGTAGATCATATGACCCAGCCCATAACATAACTCCAATTGCAGATAGGATCATAGGGATCTCTCCAGCGATATCTAAATAAATTGATCTAAATGCCCCTATAATCGTGAATTTATTATTTGCAGACCATCCCATCAATACTATGAGGATCGGGTATAGAGTCATGATCGCTAGGAATAACGGGAGTGTAAATCCTTTAACTGATAGGATCATATAGTTCTTAGCGAATGGAATTAAAGCTATCGCAGCTGCAGGGACCACTGGTAATGTAATCGCTGATAATAGGAAGATCTTCCCCATACTCTCCCTAGGGACTATAATCTCCTTAGCTAGAAGCTTCAATGCATCTGCAATTAGCTGGAGCCATCCTAAGACCTTACCAGCGTGGACAGGGCCCATCCTAAGCATTAGCCTAGCTAAATACTTCCTCTGATACCATACGGCAAATATAATGAATACTAGTATGAATATCAATCCCGGGAAGCCTAGGATCTTAATCAGGGTCACGAGGTTCCGGCTTATAAACTCGTTAATCCACTCCAACATAATCCTCACCTATCAGCATCTAGGAACCATGGGTCGAAGCTATATATAATTGGAGGTACATCGGCGAATCTAATCGTCTGTATAGTTGGGAGCATCTCGATTACGTAGAAGTTCCTGAAGCTTGCAGGCGAGATCTTAACTCTATATGGCCTATCCCTACCCTCAGTATATACATAGAAGTTTATCTCCCCTCTAGCCGACTCAACCCTGGTTAAAACCTCCTCCTCAACAGGCTTAGGCGGTAACGCTACTCTAATCCTACCTTCAGGCATATTCTCTATAGCCTGCCTAATTATATCGATACTCACTTTAATCTCCTCCACCCTAGCCCATCCCCTCCTGTATGAATCGCCTGCAGTATGTGTGACTATCTTGAAGTCTAGCTCGCCGTAAGCCGCATAAGGCTCATTCTTCCTAGTATCATATGGAACTCCTGAGACCCTTAAGTTCGGTCCGGCTGCACCCCATTCAATAGCCTTTGAACGTGGTAATACGCCTACACCCTCTGTACGCATCCTAAATGTCTCGTTATAGATCCATGCATCCTCATATACCCTAACCCTATTCTCAAGATAGTCTAATGTAGTTAGAATCCTCTCCTTAACTCCATTAGGTAGATCAGCCCTAACCCCACCGGGTATGAAGAATGAGTAGCTCCACCTAGCACCTGTAATCATCTCTAGAATGTCTAGTACAGGCTCTCGATCAGCTGTAGTCCATAGGAATATAGCTGGATTCCAGCCAGCGGACTCGGCGAATAACCCTAATGCATATAAGTGGCTTATAATCCTATTAAACTCCATTATAATAGTCCTAATGTATTGAGCCCTTGGAGGGGGTTCAACACCATATAACTTCTCAACCGCCATTACATAACCCATTACAATATTAGAGGTATCTAGCATAACCATACGTTCCAAAGGTATGATCCCCTGGATAAAACTCCTATTCTCAAGAATCTTCTCGATACCTCTATGGCTATAGCCTATATCCATCTCAATCTTATATACGATCTCACCATCTGTAATCACGATGAACCTACCCTGTCCACTGATGGGATGCTGGGGACCCATATTAACCTGGAATAAACCGCCTTCCAACTCTACTATCTCATTAAATGGATGGTATCTATATGGGAGCATATCCTTCATCAGCTTTCGTCACCCCATGGAGCTATATACCTCTTTAGATTGAAGTCCTTCCTGAGTGGATACCCCTCCTCCTCATAGTTCCAGTCTTCAGGGAGTAGTAGAGGCTTTAGATTCGGATGACCATCTATATTTATTCCTAATAACTCCCAGGTCTCCCTCTCAAACTTCTGGACACCCGACCATATATTAACTAAAGTCTTTATACGGGGGTTATCCCTCGGGATATCGTATTTAAATAGGATTACGAAGTCATGTTGGGAGGACCATATTCCATAAAATATCTCGAAAACCTTATTTTTTATAAAGTCTGTAGCACCCATTGTAATAGGCATATCGAATCCAGATTCCTTTAGAAATGATGCGAATCCCTCTACGATGGATGAATCTATCTTAACTATAATCCTCTTATCACCCTGAATCTTATAACTTAATATTTTATCGCCAAACCTCTCCTTCAATATATTAATAAACTCACTTGGACTCATGATACTCACCTTGCAGAATCTTCTCCCTAAGCTTTAGGATCCCATATGCCTGGGCCTCAGGCTTGGGCGGGCATCCAGCTATATACATGTCAACCTTCATATAATCCTTAACTCTGACTAGGCTATAGCTCTCGGGAAACGGCCCCTTACTACTTGCACATGCACCCACTACAATTACGAATCTAGGCTCAGGCATCTGCTCATATAATCTAATCGCCCTCAACATCATCTTCCTAGTCACGTTACCTACGAATATAATTGCATCACTCTGTCTGGTGGAGGCCATGGGGAGGACTCCCCACCTCTCTAAGTCGTATCTAGGCCCGAACAACTGCATGTACTCCGGGCTACAGCATCCAGTTACATAATGTATAGGCCATATACTAAAACTCCTCCCCCAGTCAAATATCTTTTTAATGGGCTTAGGAAGCTTCTCCAGTAAGCCTTCCTTAATCTGACCACCTTCACTCACTTCTCAAACACCTCCATTAGATAGGTGACATAGTATCCCAGTGCGACCAGAATTATAACTATATATGTCAAGAGGTAGAGGGATGTACACGCCCTACACAATTTAAATGGATATATAGATGATAAGATGATCCACACAAACGCGTCTAATACAAAGAATGCCATCGCATATGCAAAGTACCTGATCGATCCGAAGATAGATACCTTATGTGGAGTGATCTCAGCCTTCTGCCCACAGTCGAATATCTCAGTCTTAACTTCACTAGCCCTCTTATTAGATAATATCCAGCCGAGTAATACCGTTATCACTGATGCTATAAAGAATATTATTATATATGCCCAGAATGCTTCATATGGACCTAACTCAATCATGCTCATCCACCCTCATACAATTTATTTAATTTATTAACTAGGTCCCTCTCATCGAACTCAAGGGACTCTAAGACACCCTCCCCCAATAACTCGTCCAGGAGACTTACAGCCTCCTCACTCCTAGCTATTAAAACAACACCCTCTACATCATCTAATAACCCGATCGATAGATCTGAATACTCTCCAGTCAAGTCTTTTATAGATGATATACCGGGGTGGATAGCCTCCTCCAAATCCTCGAATCTATACTCGACTACTTTATCACCAGCTTTAAAGAGGATTGAATTCCTCTTATATTCTATATCCTCAATAGACTCAAGGCTTAAACCATTTCTCATGAGAATTACATTTAATTTAGATGGGAGGTAGAATTTTCTTGCGAAATATGATATCATAAATACAATTGTCTTAAGCAGCTTTGTATGTCCAGCCCAAGAGAACCTGCCCCTCCATATACTCCTAATATGATGTGGAGGACCTAAGACGGCTACCCTAATAGGCTCTACACCATGGAAATATGCCCCTTTATACTCCTCGACGGCCCCCCTAACCCCTAGAATAGTCGGACCAGGGGTAATGAGCTTAAGCTTAGCACTCTCCATATCCCCGGGTTTACATGCTATTGATGGACGGCCCCTCCAACCAGACACCCGGTAGTTGAGTAATCCATCTGTAACCGGGGAATCCCTACCCGAGTATGCGACTACATCCCAATAGCCCTTCCTCAAGCCGTACGCAAGTATCTTCTTAGCTATAGCCTCATCCGGGAAGGCATCTGGATCCTCAACCCTCTTAACAAGATATATCTTTCTATATACCCCGAACTTCTCGCTCCTTGGAAGGCCGAATATACTCTCCTCGATATCCTTATCGAAGCCCTTAAAGTCCTCTTCAGTAGTGACTGGACACGCATAATAACAATATCCACATTTTATACATACACCTAATATCCTAGGTGCATCTTCAAGCATTTGAACGGCATTGGTAGGACATGTAGCTGCGCATGAGCCACAGTATACACACTTCCCGGGCCTAACTATATCCTTGAGTAGATTAGCGAATATCATCCTCTGTGTAATCGGTCCATATGGTGTAGGCCATGTCTTCAGCTCCTGAGACACTGGAACCACCGACACCGATTATACATATGTAAAGATTCCAGAGGATGAAATTATATAAATGTAAATATTATTATTAAGGTATAGAGCCTCGCGTATAAAGCATACAGAGATTATATGATAGAATAGACTATATATGGAGATATAATATATGAGAGTTAAGATAGTCATCGAGCATCTCGAGGACCGTTATAGCCTATGGCTATTATACGAGTATATCAATGCATCTACGCTTGTAGGAAGGGATAATATAATATATAGCAATATAAAATCTAGCCGTGTCAGGAGGATATTATCTAGATATGGCTTAGTACTAGACTATAGAATAGGTAGCGTAGTGAGGGAGGAAGATATGATTATCTTAGATCCAAGTGCTCCCAAGACCATAGAACAGAGGGATATCAAGTACAATACATATATAGTTGTAGGCGGGATACTGGGCACCGACCCACCATTAGGTAGGACTAGAGAATTGTTGACGGGGAGATATAGAGGAGCCAAGGCTAGGAATATAGGTGATAAACAGTTTAGTATAGATGGCGCGGTATACGTCGCTTACATGCTATTAAATGGATTTGATTTGCATGATATTGAGTATATAGATGATTTAACGATACAATCAGAATACTCTGTAGTTAGACTGCCTTATAGATATCCATTGAAAGACGGGATTCCCATAATTTCAAAGACTATAAAAACTATTTTACCAGTTGAAGGCCCATTCAGCCTATATTGGACAAGGAAATTAGATTAGAATTTATTTATATTATTATATGCTATCTATTTATGAAGTGATTTAGATGATGGATATAACATCATTAATATTATATACATTAGGACCTACCGAGATTCTAATTATAATATTTGTAATTGTATTATTGATCTGGGGTCCGTCACAACTACCTAAGTTAGCTAAAGCATTAGGTCAGGCTAAGAGGGAGTTCCAAAAGGCTCAGGAGGAGGAAGAGGAGGAAAAACCTAAGAAGAAAAGAAGGAAGAAAAAGACAACTAAAACTAGTGAGGAATAAAAATTTTATAAAAATGGATTAATAGTTTTATTCTTCGCCTCCACCAAATTCTTCTGGACCCTTAGGTCCTTTACCCTTCTCCTCTTCCTTAAGTTTGCTTGCAGCGATTACATCGTCGATTCTAAGTATCATTGAAGCAACCTCAGTAGCTGACTTAATCATCTGCTCCTTAACTAGAGCAGGTTCTATAACCTCCTTCTCCATCATATCCGTAATCTTCCCACTGAATACATCTACACCATGCCAGAGCCTACCCTTACTGTGAGCAGATTTAAGCTTAACCTCGATATCGATTGTATCTAAACCAGCGTTCTCAGCTAGAGTCAATGGAATTACCTCTAATGCATCTGCGAATGCATTTGCAGCAAGCTGCTCCCTACCACCTAATTTATTAGCCCACCTCCTGATCTCCTTAGCTATCTCAGCCTCAATCGCTCCTCCACCAGCCACGATCTCAGGCCTCATAATAACGTCTCTAACTACACTCAATGCATCCCTCAAACTTCTCTCGGCCTCGTCGACTACCCTCTCACTACCACCCCTAACAAGTATTGATACACTCCTTGGATTCTTACATCCCTCTATGAATACCCACTTATCATCCTCAATCTTCCTCTCCTCGACAAGCTCAGCCTCACCGAGATCCTCTGGTGTCAGGTCCTCTATATTGTTTACGATCCTACCTCCAGTAGCCTTTGCAAGCTTCTCCATGTCACTCTGCTTAACCCTCCTCACAGCTAGTATACCGGCCTTAGCCAGATAATGCTGTGCAACATCGTCGATACCCTTCTGGCATATCACTACGTTAGCGCCTACAGCCTTGATCTTATCCACCATCTCCTTAAGCATCTTATGCTCCTCCTCGAGGAATAGCTTGATCTGCTCGGGTGAGGTTATATTTATCCTGGCATCGAACTCAGTCTTCTCAATCTCGAGTGGAGTATTTAGCAATGCAATCTTAGCATTCTCAATCCTCCTAGGCATTCCGCTATGTACAACCTCCTTATCAAGTACTATACCCTTTACAAATATGGTATCCCTAATACTTCCACCAGGCTTCTTCTCGATCTTAATGTCATCTAAATCAATCCTAATCTCTCCATCCGCCTTCCGTACAATATGCATCACAGCATCTACAGCGAGTCCAGCGAGGTACTCCCTATGCCCAGCAACGAGTTTACTATGCATCGCGGTCATAGCAACCTTCTTCAGAGTCTCCTTGTCAAAGCGCTCAACCTTCTTAGATATACTCTTCAAGACCTCAATAGCCTTATCCGCAGCCTTCTTATAACCATCTATAATTATAGTCGGGTGAACCTCCCTCTCAATAAGCTTCTCAGCATTGTCAAGTAATGCACCTGCTAATACAACTACTGAAGTCGTCCCATCACCTACCTCGGCATCCTGGGTCTTAGCAACCTCAACCATCATCTTAGCAGCTGGATGCTCGACCTCCATCTCCTTAAGCATCGTAGCACCATCATTCGTAATTACCACGTCACCAAGGCTATCTACAAGCATCTTATCCATGCCACGGGGACCTAAGCTGCTCCTGACTATATCCGCGACAGTCTTCGCCGCTAGAATATTCTTACGCATAGCCTCCCTACCTTTACTCCTCGTAGTACCCTCCTTCAAAATTATAATTGGCTGTCCAGCAGCCACAGGATATACGGGTGCTGACATATTCCACACCTCCAATTTTTCACCATATGATAAGTATGATTGAAGGGGTAAATAAATCTTTATAAAAATTGAAAAAGAGATTTATACGAAAAACGATATATATAGAAAAATATTTTTTAAGAATCTTAAAAATTAAATATATAAATTTAACTATTCATCTGCTAAGCTAATCTTTTAAATATGATTATGTTGATTAAATTAAATAAATGTTTAACATGATACAGTTTCTAACTTCACTTAAGGGGAGGGAAGTTCTTATAAAGACTAGGCATGGAATTATAAAGGCTGTGATTGAAGACGTTGGAAGGAATGGAACTCTACTAGTATCGAATTATAGGAAGCTCTCGGATGACGGTGAGGAGATTGAAAGTATGGATACAGCCATTATTAGGGGAGATAGTATTATAGCTATAGCCATAAGTTGATAGTCTATTGGAAATATAGAGTCATTATATAGGCGTCTTCACCATCCCTATAGTATCCCTTAACTCTATTAGTTATCTTGAAACCTAGCCTCCTGTAAAACCTTATCGCACCCTCATTACTGACTCTAACCTCGAGATAAACATATTCAACATCATAATACCTCCTCATCCTACTCAGAACCTCATTCATCAACGCAGTCCCTATACCCTTATTCCTATATTCAGGGAGTACAGCTATCGAGACTATATGCCCAACCTTCTTAAAACGGGGTAGCGGCTGGAAGACGACGTCCCTCTCAATCCTACACATTACATAACCAACGATCTTATTACCCGTCTCAGCCACTAGAAAGACATCCTTATAATTCTGGTATAGAGTCTCATAAAAGAAAAATGGATAGTTCTCAGGTAGTACAAGTTCATTAATCTCCTTAACCCTAGCCAATTCACTATGTTCTACTTCCTTAATCGTATACTCGATCCTCTTCAACTCTAAATAAATTCTTGACTAGCCTTATTGAAATATTTTTAAAGAGCTATTATTATTAGATGAGGGGAATGGAATATAGTGGATATCCAGTAGATGAATTTGAAGCATTATATACCGAGGTAAGTAGACTATTTAATATAATTGATTATTATCAGTATAACGGCTCATACGTATTTAAAGTAGAGTATGATAAGAATCTTAAGACTAAATTCAATAAACTTAGGGAGACCCTTAAGAACATAGGGTATATACCTTTAATAGATAAGGAGGGGGATCATCTAAAGATTACTATATATAAATTCGGGGAGATAAAGGCGGGTGGAGAGAGAAGAGCATTATACCTATTCCTAGCTACATTAGCAACTATATTGATAGATGGATATATAAGGAGTAGCGCTCCCTTCTACTATGATATAATTAGAGGATATAATCCATGGGTTATGACGATATTATATACAGTATCACTACTAGCTATAATAGGTATACATGAGCTGGGGCATAAGATCGTATTAAGTTACTATAAGATCGAGGCGAGTCTACCAAATTTCATACCTGGTATACCAGGCATCCTACCGACATTCGGCGCAGTAATCTCCCAGAGGGAGGTACCTGCAAATAGGGATATATTGTTCGATACTGGGATTTCGGGACCTATAGCCGGTTTAATCGCTACTATACTAGTCAGCATATATTCTGCCCTCACCGCACCTATAATCAGTATGGAGACGTATAAGATGCTTGAGCTGAAATATGGTCCAGGAACACCGTTCCCAGTTCCACCGATATATAGCTTCATCATACATCTAGTTAGGAAGGTCCCGGAGGGGGATTATGTAATTATAGTTACTCCATTGGTATGGGCGGCTGTAGTAGGGTTCTTAATCACCGGATTAAACCTTCTTCCAGCCTGGCAGTTGGATGGTGGACACATGGCTAGAGCCGTTGTAGGTGAGAAATATCACTCTATATTGACGATAATATCTATAGGGATTCTAATGGTCACTGGATATATGCTCATGGGATTCCTAGTCCTAATCCTATACTTCCTAAGTGGTGGTAGGGGAGTGAGACCACTCGACGATGTATCGGGGATTGCACTATGGAGAAAGATATTATTCATAATATTCTTCGCACTAGCATTTCTATGCCTCCCCATACAATTCCCATTACCACAGATTTAGATTGCTTATTCACCGCATCTATATGGATATAGGAAGGTTAGGTCCTCGATCACTAGTATATCCCTCTTCCTCCTCATAGGCAGGCTATTGATATAGCTCTCCAAGTCTTTAACCCTCTTAACACCAAAGTATTTTATAATTGAACCCGGTATAGATCCATAATATACAATAGCCCTATGTACAGTCGATTTCTCTAGGAGGTAATATAGGTATATTTCATATGGCTTCTCAATATACTCGGCTTTAAAAGACTTTAACTTAGTAGGGTCAAATGTCTTAATCACACCGTCTCCAACCAATACACCGATGGAATCCTCCCTAAGAATATTCTTTAGCTTAATAATCGAAGATACTATAGAGTATATAGATGAATCCCATGGAGCGCCTCCAACACTAGATATTACTAATGGAGGAGGATCGACCCTTAAACACCATTTACTACTATAGTATTTCAATGCATCATCATAGTGGCTGCCGTCTGTAGATGTAAATACATTGACTAGCCTAGGTCCCCCATCAACTATTAGATCGATGTACAGCTTATCCATATCGACGAAATATTTCTTTGGATCAATATCCCCCTCATCACATAATTTAATAAGCTTATCAACAGGTTTATCATGGAGATACCCTATCCAGATGGAGGATTTAAAATTTAGGATGGGGTCATACCTAAACACGTCTATATAGATATTTGCATCTCCGCAATTGGATTCCTGGAATGATAACCCAGTCTTATTCAGTATACCCCTGATGTAATTCCTCTCGAACTCATCGACGATGGGGTTGAAACATATTTTAATCTCACTATATTCCTTTAGAATCTTATATAGCTTCTTAATCGCCTCAGCCTCCCTAACCTCCGGAACCAATGTTTTAGGCGAGATCTTTAGATCTATGGGGTCTGGAAGCATTAGAGGGAGCTCAGTATCTTTATATGAAAGCCATACCTCAACCATACTATGCACCTAGATATATCTACCGAT
>DQXH01000072.1 GCA_011043415.1 Thermoprotei archaeon
ACAGTCTCAGTCAATATAGCTCCAGTCAATGAACCAGCTAGACCCAATACCAGATTAGTTAGTATAGGATGTAGCGAAGGTCTAATAATATATCTCCTTAGTACGAGATTTTCAGGAAGACCCTTTGCTCTAGCTACGGTTACAAAATCTTCATTGGCTGTGGATACTAAGATACTTCTATATATATAAATGGCAGATCCAGATAGTGCTAGAACGAGAGTAGCAACAGGTAGGATAGTGTGGTAAAGCATATCCATAAGTCTCGGGAAGAATTCTTTAGGCGGATTAGGGCTTAATAATCCTCCATATGGTAATACTCTTAGATAGTATGAAAATATTAGTATTAGTAGTAGTGCCAACCACCATGTTGGAGTCGCGTATGATATTGCAGAGAATAGTGAGACGCCTCTATCCCATATTGAACCCACTTTAGTTGATAACCATGTACCGAATCCTAATCCAATGATAAATACTATAACAACCGCTGTGGTAACTAACATAACTGTATATGGAATTCTTTCAACTATGATATCTTTAATTCTGTTACTACCTGAGAAACTCGTCATATGCTTCGACGTACCTAAGTCTAATGTAACTATTCTCCTAATCATTTCTGGAAGCCTTACATACCACGGCTTATCAAGCCCATACTGAACCTCCAGACTCTTCCTAAAATTACTGACCATTTTATTAATCTCCTCCTCACTCAATCCAGTATGCTGAGAAGCAAGCTGTGCTCTATACGCTCTAACCTCCTCATTTATAATAGCTTTTAGAATCTTATCTGATAGCCCAGTGGCTCCAAACAGAATCGCGGTTAAAAGTAATACAGCTACTAATACAAGTGATAAATTAATGGCCTTAACAGTAAAGTATCTAGCTACACCCATCGCATTACACCTAAGATTCAGATATATGATTTAAATTCCGATTATTTAAGGATTAGAATATGTTGAATCAATTTATATAAAAAAATTATTATGGTGAATATAAACAAAAAGAGAGAAGGTGAGTTTAACTCTTCTTTATAATCGGCACAGCGGCGACGATAATGTTGATTATTACTAGTATAATTACCACCATAATCATTGTATTGATTGAAGCTACTGCAGACTCTAATGAATCGACTCTATCACTTAGATCCGACACTGCACTAGATAACTCAGAGACGCTTGACGATACTGCAGATACACTGTCAGAGACATCCGACACGCCTGAGTATACTTCATTAATAGCTCCTGATAATGTGTCTAATGTTGATGTCAGTGACTCACCTAGAGACTCGATCGCATCGGCTAATGCACTAGATATTCCTTCTAATTGACTCCTCAATGCATCTAGATCCCCACTAAGTTTGTCTACAGCCTCACCTAACTGCTCAATCTCCTTCTCAACCCTACCTCCACCGACTATCGAGAAGAATACCGTTCTATAGTCTAGCAATGCCATCTCTGGGCTGTATAACAGTAAGTCTACCTCATATGTACCTGGCTTTAAGGTCTCTGTAAACTCGGCTGGCAACGTAATAATGTACCTATATGGTGATACAGCCTCTGCACTACCACTCCTTAATACTTCACCAGTGACCGGGTCGATAATGAAGTAGTTTACACCGACTTCATACGGTACTGCCAACCTCGATATATCTATGATTATCGTACCCTCTGCACCGACGTTGACTGATGGAGCATAAGCCTTCTCGATCCTAGGCCTGATGAATGTACCGAATACCCACTTTCCAGGTGCAAATGGATATGTTGGGTCTTCAAATGCCTTCATAACTAGTGAGTCTCCAGCTGCATCGAAGTTCTCTAGATAGAATGGACCATCTGAGATTACTAAGTGGCTCTTATCAGTGATCCACTCTATAGCTGAGTAGTATCTATCTACTGCATCATCCCATGATGCCACTGTAGTTCCATCAGGCAATGTGAATACATTCTCTGGGAAAGTCTGGTTAGTCACCAGCTCCTCAAGCATAGTCTGTGCATCAGCGGCGTGACCAGGTAATACATAGTTAATCTGTGGTATACCTAAGCTGCTTGACATATATCTATTCCATGTATACTTACTCTCTAAGACTAGTTGCTCTACGGCATAGTTAATCTCCCATGGGAAGTATGTAACTGGCGGTGCTGCGAAGCCCGCGATCTCATTAGGATCAAAGTGCCAGTAATCTACATAAACCTCTAACTTAGTATCATCTACAATTCTGAAGCCCTTTATGAATGATAATGTATCTGCGAAGTATGCATTCCAGATCGGGTCTACACTCTGCTTATCCTCAGCATATGTCCATTCATAGAATAAATATATGTCATATAATACGTCGGCCCAAGTGATTGTAGTTCCATCATGCCAGTGGGTACCTAATAGCTTTGATAAATCAAATGTAACTTTACTAATTGCAGTTACACCAGATCCTACATACTCCCATGACTTAGATGTTGCATTCCACATAAATGCGTCCTCAGGTACAGACATTGTACCATCGGGACCTGCGGTATCAACTGTATAGTCTACTCTAAATGGTATAATCCTACCCGTAAATGGATGATTCCATAGCCATGGATCGTGTATAGCCGTCCATGGGTCGACGCTATATACATCGAAGAAGTGCCAGTTCCTAGCGTCGACCGGACCCCATAATGTCCTAGATGTGTATACATGTAGGTGTCCAGCCTGTAAGGTTGATTTACCAGGTATATAAACTTCTCTCAAATTATATACAGACCTTAGTCCAGCCCCACGATCCTCAGTCAGCCCCATCATACCTGGGGCATATGGCTGAGGATCTAATGTAGTGACGATGAAGACTCTTACAGCCTCTTTGATAGCTAATTCAGTAGCCCTCCTAAATAATTCATTCCTCTCATCCTCATTCTTAAATAGACCGAACGCTAGTGTCTGCGTAATATTATCTAGTGTATCATTCTCATAATTCCAGTATGTCGGCTCCTGCCAACCAGGCATTAATCCATACCATGGGGCGGCCCAGAACGCTGGACCCCAGTCATCCCACCTTACTATGCCACCCTTACCCCAACCTTCTGTATAGATGTGCCACTCTAAGTCGGCTGGATCAGTATAGTATACTAAGTCGATAGCCTCACCGAATGTCATCTCAAGTCTATTCACAGTAAATCCTAGCTTCTCTAGCTCGTCTGCTAATAGCAGACCCATCTCATGCCTCTCATCTTCAATCCTTATAACGAAGTTTATTGTAACTGGGTTGCCGTTGTAATACCATTTTCCATCAGTACCCTTCTCGGCACCCAACTTAACCATCTCTTCATCAATGATCTGCTTAGCCAAGTCTGGGTTGTATGCAGTCTTATACTTCGCCACCACGTCGGCTATCGTAGCGAAGTCTGGATCAGGTGGAGCCTCGAACGTATACATCTCATAAGCGAATCCCTTAAATATCTGCTGAACCACGAATGCCCTATCAACTAGGTAGTTTACTGCAAACCTGATCTTCCTGCTTACAAATGGATTCAATACATTGGGATCTTTAGGTACAGCTGGGTTCAATATAAAGTCGTTTATACCAGCAGGTGCAAGCATGAACTTTACGTCTGGACTACCTAAGTTAGCTGCAGCGATATCCCTTGGAACTTCAAACATATAGTAATCTAGCTGGCCAGCCTTGATCAATGCTACAGCCTGTTCAGCTGGAACAGCTTTTAAGACAATTTCTTTAGTAGGCCTCTCTGGAGAAGCATACACAGGCCCCTGGAAAGCCGCGACAGGTATTAGAAACACTGCAACTAGTAATACGGATAGAAGGATTTTCAATCCTCTCATTATCTACACCTAAATGAACTCCTACATTATTTATAGATAAGTAGGGAGTTTATATAAGTCTTACCAAATATTTGACAAATTCGATTATTTATTTTATATTTCTTAGAAAGGTTTAATTTTATCAAATAAAAATAAATATGACGCATCTCTAGTATAATTATGGCGATGATGCGAAACTCCCTGGGCTGATTAGATGCTGATACTTATGAATACTGAGCCATTACATTATTTTTTATATCTAAGCCTGGCTTTTTAGTATAAGCAGGTGATATATGGTGGCTGCTATACCACCTCTTCAACCCGAGCAGATAGTAAATTTCCTATATACCATATATTACTTTCTTAGAGACGCGATAATATTTATATTGCAAACCACAGTATTTAAAGAATATCCCGACTATGCATTTACATATGGAGACGCAATCACGTTTTTAGTCAGTATAACTGCAGTATATCTAATTTTAGAGTTTATTACAGCGGCTAAGAAGTTTATTAAAGTAATATTAATTCTCGGGTGGTTCCTATTATTTGTAACTATAGCTATATCACTAGCTGGATAGTGAAGTATAATGAGTAGGAGGATAGAGTTAAGAATATTATATACAGTGATAACACTGATACTTCTTTACCTAGCTATATCATTTGGCATTGAATACGTATTTGGGGTAGATAAGCCTTTTATGGTTGTAGTCTCAAGGAGCATGGAGCCCACAATACGTGTAAACGATCTAATTATAATTACTAAAGCCTCTCCGGATGATATTAGAGTAGGGGATATAATCGTATTTAGATCACCATTGAACCCCGATATGTATATAGTACATCGGGTGATACAAGTTATTAGAAGCAACGACAGAATATATTTTAAGACTAAGGGAGATAACAATAAATATCCCGATCGATGGGTAGTAGACCAGGATAACCTCATTGGAAGAGTTTTATATATTATTCCCGCAGTAGGGGGAGTTATACGCGTATTTAATGAAAATATACTTCTTAAAGCCACCTTCATAGGGCTCCTAATTATGCTATTGATATATCTGGAGTATCGGGAGTATATGGGAGAGAAGGAGTCCAATATAGAAAAGTTGGATATACTTGACTTAAATCAGTGATACGCCGAATAATCTATATAGTAGATATTATTCTAACTGAGTTTAATAATATTCAATTATAATAATAGTAATTATTATAGAGTTTATGGTGTGGTGTTATAAATGTCCGCCAAAAGACCTAAGCCTGACGTATCTATAGTAAATGTTGTAGCGACTGTTAAAATAGGTCAAGAAATTAATTTGAGGAAGATTCTAGAGAAGATTCCTCAGGCAGAATATGATCCAAGGAGATTCCCGGGGTTAGTGTATAGATTAACAAACCCCAAGACAGCTATACTAATATTTGGGTCTGGTAACATGGTTATCACAGGCGCTAAGGCTGAGAAGGATGTTTATAGAGCTATACAAATACTGATAAATACCTTGAAATCTAAAAGGATAATTTCTGAGGCTGAGCCTGAAGTTAAGATCGAGAACGTTGTTGCTGCAGGGAATTTAAAGGGTGAAATCGATCTGGAGGAGGCTGCAGTATCGCTTGAACTGACGATATATGAGCCTGAAGAGTTTCCAGGTCTAATATATAGAATGGATGATCCAAAGGTTGTGGTATTATTATTCTCGAGCGGTAAGATAGTATGTACAGGTGCTAGGGGAGAGAAATACGTGTATATAGCGGTTGAGAAGCTTCAGAAGAAGCTTGAGGAATTAAATCTCATTTACTATTACTAATCACTTAATTTTTTATTATATTATTATTCTGCTAGTAGATCAGCTCCCTAATCTTATCCCTCATGACAATTACTCCTATAGTCAATATTACATTAGTGAATAACACAACCGCAGATGCAACCTGAATTATAAAGTTTGTTGCAGCCTCTAGGTCAGGAGGTAGTTGAGTGACTTCCATATAGCTCATTAAATTAGTAGGTAGTAATACAGCCATAACAGCTGCAGCCAACCCCCTTGCATAGAATAGGCTGATTAATGTAGCTGCAATACCCCTCTTATCACTAAACCCTAATCCAGGTGCAACTACATAGGCTAAGGGCATCCTACCAAGCAGTAGTAGAACTGATAGAATCGCTGCTATAGTAACGACGTAGATATCCCTGATATTCATCACAATACCTACTTCAACGAAGAAGAACATTCTAATTAGTAGTGTTAATTCCGAGTGCATGCTCTCGAGCGAATAGAGTTGGAAGTGAATCCTCTCTATAATCCCCTTAGATGGTAATACGCCGGTGAAGTAACTTAAGTTGGTCAGCACAATGCCACATGATAAAACGGATATAGCTCCATTACCACCGAAGAAATCCGTCATCGCATACAGTAGGATTAGATATGCTATAGCCATCGTGTATAGGTGACTCTCCTTCCTCAGCCTGTCAAGGATATACGCTAGAAGGACGCCTGCTATACCACCTATGACTATACTAGTTGAAAAACTCGCAGCTATATTGGCTGCAATAGTCTGAGGCTCGACACCCCCACCCTTGGCAATTATAAATGACAGTATGGATGTAAATATGATTACGAAGACGTCAGTCAATACGGATTCGAGACTTAATGTAATCTGGAGGGAGGACGGTGCATTAATCCTCTGGACAATACTTGCAATAATAGCTCCACTCCCACCGCCTATAATCGTACCTACTATGAGACTCATTAGAGGATTCTCGGGGTAGAATCCTATTATATAGTACAGGAAGAAGTAGGTTATCAGAGAGGAGATTATAAAGCCTACCGTAGCTAGGATTAAGGCGGACTTAGCGGTTATAAGCAGCTCACGTAGGTTTATACCGAAGCTACTCTCAAACATTATAACTATAAGTGCAAGGGCGCCTAAGTAGGTAGCTACCCCAGACAACAGCTCCACTGGAACTATCCCAGTCAGAGGTCCTAATACATATCCAAGGACTATGAGGAATATGGCGTCGGGGATATTATGCTTGTTTAGTAATACAGATCCAATGAATCCAATGAAGATGACTAGAGACGCTATGAATAGTCCGTGAATCTCCGCACCCACTTAAATCACCGAATATAATTCTAAAAAACTTTAAACGCATGGTATATTTTAATCTATTCTGTAACCTCGCATACAATACTATTTTATATCTAAATATAGAAATCATTTATTGAGATGAAATTTAGTGAGATTGCGAAGTATATGGAGAGGTTAGAGGCTACTAGTGGAAGAATCGAGATGATACATATTCTCACAGAGTTATTTAGGAAGGCCTCGTCACCTGATGAGGCTGCTATAATCGCTTATGTAATCTTGGGTGAATTGCATCCTCCATATACCGGGCTTGAACTTGGTATGAGTGAAAAACTAATTATAAGGTCAATCGCATTAGCATCTGGATATAATACTTCATTAGTCGATAAGAGAATGACTGAGGTAGGGGATATTGGTAAGGTTGCTGAGGAGTTTATAGGTAGGAAGAAGCAGGTCTCACTATTTCCAGTTGAGTTGACATTAGATAGAGTATATAATACATTAGATAAAATTGCTAAGACGGCTGGAGAAGGTTCTATAGACGTTAAGGTAAGGCTCTTGACGAGCTTATTAATCGACTCGACACCTAAGGAGGCTAGGTACATCGCTAGATTAGTCGACGGTACATTAAGGCTTGGAGTCGCTGACATGACTATATTAGAGGCCCTAGCCTTATGTAAGGGATCTAGAGAGTTAAAGCCGATACTGGAGGAGGCATATAATAAATATCCTGATATAGGATATATTGCCAAGGTATTGTTTAAGGAGGGCTTGGATGGAATTAAGAAGATTGAGGTTACACCAGGGATACCTATTAGGCCTATGCTTGCAGAGAGAGTTAGAAGCCCTGAGGAGGCTTGGGAGAAGACTGGAGGGAAGTTAGCCGCTGAATTTAAATATGATGGTGAGAGGGTTCAGATACATAAATTCGACAATGGAAATAAGGTCTTAATATTTAGTAGGAGACTCGAAAATATAACACACCAGTTTCCAGATGTTATAGAACTAGTTAAGAAGAATGTTAAGGCGGATAATGTGATATTCGAGGGTGAGGCGGTTGCATTCGATCCCGAGACTGGAGAATTCAAGCCCTTCCAAGAGCTTATGCATAGGAAGAGGAAGCATGATATTGAGAGAATTGCTAGGGAAATCCCAGTTACACTACGTGTATTTGACCTTATATATTTAAATGGCGTCAGCTACTTGAAGAAACCTTTTATCGAGAGGAGGAGGAGGCTGGAGGAGATTATAGAGTCTAATGACTATATTAAGCCGTCTGAGATTATATATCCGAGGGATACGAAAGAGTTGTGGGAGTTCTTCCACCTAGCTATTGAAAATGGTTGTGAAGGACTAGTCATCAAGTCACTGGCATCTAACTCAGTGTATCAAGCTGGAGCCAGGGGGTGGTTATGGATTAAATTGAAGAGAGATTATAGAGCCGAACTGACAGATACGCTTGATCTAGTTGTGGTAGGGGGACTGTATGGAAGGGGTAGGAAAGGAGGTCTACTCAGCAGCTTTCTAATGGCGGTATACGATGAGAAGAATGATGTCTTTAAGACTGTATGTAAGGTTGGGACAGGTTTTAAGGATGAGGACTTAACTGAGATGAATAAAAATTTAAAGCCTTTAATAAGGGATAGGAGGCCAGCGAGAGTAATCGCTAAGATGGAGCCTGATGTATGGATAGAGCCTCAAATCGTATTGGAGATACAGGCTGCAGAGATTACCTTAAGCCCGATCCATACATGTGCATATGGAGTATTCCAGGAGGACGTCGGTCTAGCCCTCAGATTCCCTAGATTCACAGGTCGATATAGATATGATAAAAGCCCTGAAGATGCTACCACAGAGAAGGAAGTTATTGAAATGTATAAGAGGCAGAGGAGGATTGTAACAGAGGCATAAAAACTATATTTATAGGATAATTAATACTGTTATAGGTGTCTCTATGGGTGGACAAAAGAAGCCTACAATAACGAAATTAAAGAAGATGCTACAGGGTAAGAAGGGTAAGAGGGAGAAGAAAGAGGAGAAAAAGAGGATCGAGTATGGAGTAGTTATTACGCCAGAAATAAAGAAGGAATTGACGGCATATATAATGAAGCAGAAGTATGTAACTCCATTCATCGTATCGAGGAAGGCTGAGATTAAACTTAGTGAGGCTAGGAGATTTTTAAAGAAGTTGGCTGACACAGGGAAGATCCAGCTAGTAATTAAAAATAGAGAACTAGAAGTCTATCAGCCAGTAGCCTAGTTATTTAATCCTCTTCTTCAAAACAGCCTTAGTAACCCTCCCCAGCCTATCCAAATACTCTATACCCTCTATCACCTTACCGACTAGAGAGTAGGAGGCTTCAGCAACCTCCATCTTCTTAAGTGGAATAGTTAGATTATTTAAAGGAATATTATATAGTAAGTCTCCTCTCTCAAATACCCCAGGCCTACCTATACCACCCTTCTTAATTTTAAGTGGAATCTCCACATAATCCCCTCTCCTAATAATATATGTATCTATATATTCAAGCCTCTCAATCTCATTCAATAGTGAGAAGGCTTCAGCCCTGTTAAAGCCTATTATGAGAGAGCCTACGCCATATATCTCTAATATATATTCCTCCCACAGATACTCATTCATCCATCTTCCACCTATACAAGGTTTATATTATAGATTTGAAATCTCTTAGATATAAACATATATTATACATCAGGTTATAATAGAATAAACTAGATGTGGTTAGAATGAGTAAAAAGAGACTCTACAAAGAGAAGATACCGATAGGTCCACCTAGGCTAACTGCATTTGAAAGAGCTAGAATAATAGGAATTAGAGCAATACAATTAGATTATGGGGCGGATCCATTTATAGAAGTTAATAAACCAATGTCTACAATCGAGATAGCCAGTATGGAGCTAGAGGCAGGCGTACTCCCACTATCTATAAAGAGAAAACTCCCATTTAAAGAGGATTATAAGCCTATTCCAGTTAAATGGCTTCTAGAGGCTGAAAAGGAGGATAGGGAAGTAGAATTATAATAGATATATTTATATATGAAGTTTTATAAGGATAATAGACTTAATCATGTTAATAATAGGTTATATGGTGATTAACTATGTCAGCAGAAGGAGCCGAGAATGTCATCTTCGTAGGTAAGAAGTCCGTAATGAATTATGTACTAGCAGTACTGCTTCAGTTCGATGTAGGTAATAAAACAGTAATTTTAAGGGCACGTGGAAAAGCCATCTCCAAAGCCGTGGATGTGGCGCAGATAGTTAAGAGAAGGTTGCTATCCAACAAGGTAGAGATTACAAGCTGTAAGATCGATACAGAGGATGTCGGTGAACCACCAAGGAAGGTATCGACGATCGAGATCGTACTAGAATCCAAAGAGTAGAACCCTTTTTCGACCACCTTTTTCTAATATTTTAAAATCTTACTTTTATATTTTTGCTCTGTTCCATATGTAACATCTTCTAGTATAAACGTTATATTTGAAACTTATTAAATGAATTAAATTATTTCTATAGATATGAGGCGTAGAAGAGTAATTATAATGGGTGCTGGAGGGAGGGACTTCCATAACTTTAACGTATATTTTAGAGATAACCCGGAGTTTGAGGTTGTAGCTTTTACAATGGGTCAAATTCCATTTGCAGAAAACAGGATATATCCACCTGAATTAGCTGGGGATTTGTATCCGAATGGGATACCTATATATCCCGAGGATATGATAGTTGATTTAATTAAGAAGTATGATGTGGATGACGTATATTTCTCATATAGCGATGTATCACATGTCTATGTAATGAATAGGGCTTCGATGGTCAACTCTGCTGGAGCGTCCTTTCACCTACTTGGTTTCAAGGATACAATGTTGAAGTCTGAGATACCCGTCGTCGCGGTTGTAGCTATTAGGACTGGATCTGGTAAGAGCCCTGTATCAAGGTATACATCCAAGGTTTTAAGAGGACTTGGATTGAAGGTTGGTATTATAAGGCATCCAATGGCTTATGGTGATCTCAGGAAGAAGAGGGTAATGAAGCTATCATCGATAGATGATTTAGATAGATATGATTTAACTATTGAGGAGAAGGAGGATTATGAGCCCCATATCTTAAATGGATTTACAGTATACAGTGGAGTAGATTATCAGGAGGTTTTAAAGCTTGCTGAGGATGAGAGTGATATAATTTTATGGGATGGTGGGAATAACGACTATCCATTTATAGAGCCTAATGTATTAATTACGGTCGTAGACCCATTTAGATGGTCACATATCGACACATATTACCCAGGTGAGATCAACGTACGTAGCGCCGATATACTAGTTATATCTAAGGTGAATACAGCTAAACCGGAGGATGTCGAGAATGCAGAGGCTAAATGTAGGGAATTGAATAGTGATGCCGAGATAGTTAAAGTAGGGATAGGCTATAGAGCTTCTGAGAAAGTCGATTTAAAGGGTAAGAAGGTAGTCGTTATTGAAGATGGGCCAACGACGACACATGGTGATATGGGCTTTGGAGCGGGATATCTATATGCATTAGATAATGGAGCTGAGGTAATTGATCCTAGGCCATATGCAATAGGAAGCTATCTAGAAGTATATAAAATGTATAGGCATTTAAAGGATATAATCCCGGCAGTAGGATATAACCCAACTCAAATTAAGGAGCTCCAGGATATGCTAAATAGTATTGATGTCGACTATATCATCTCAGCCACGCCAACTAGGTTAGATAGATATCTTAAGATAGATAAGCCTATAATACACGTGTATTATGATGTCATAGACTATGATAATAGACTTAAAAAGGCTATCGTAAACCGTGTTAAAAAACTTGTTGGCTAATGGAATTTATCACTAATAAAGCATAAATATATATTAGGATGCCGTCTTCAGAGGATATCGAGAAATTAAAGAAGCTGAAGAAGAAGCTTGAGGACGAGTTGGAGGAGGTTAGAAGAAGGGAGGAGGAGCTTAGGGAGTATATTAAAGTATTAGAGGATATTATATCTGCAACAAGGTTTATACCTGCCGAGGAGCTTATAGAGGAGGCTAAGCCATCGGAGAAGACTAAAGAAGTTGTTGAAAAGCCTCCACTTAGAAGGGAAATCTTCTTTAGATGGAAGGGAAAGATATATGCATGGATCGAGATCTATGAAGATAGGGTGAGGATCGAGGTTGATAAGGGGTTTAAACTCCCTATTGAAGATAGGCTAGTCCGTTATCTAAGAAGGGAGATGGATAAATATTTTGAGGAGGATCTCATTAAAATCGAGAATAAGCTTCTAGACCCAAGTATGCAGTTCATGTATTTATTTGATGAGGATGAGGGATTCCTAACTTTAATTGAGATTAAGGACTTCGGTATTGAAGAGAGGAGGAGAGATCTACTTAAAAAGATTTTATGGGTATTTAGGACACACGCTAAGGAGACTCTATCTACTTAGAACAGGCCTAAATTTAATTCCATATACTATCTGTCCACTCTCTCCATATTCATATAGCTTACGTAACGTAGCCTCAACCTCCATACCCTCATGGATCTTATCTAAATCTACATCCGTCAACTGTCCATAGATCCTTGTGCCATCATCGAGCTCTATCAATGCAACTGCATATGGATGAAAACGATTATACCTATCTGGAAGCAACCTCACTATAGTATACTCTACCACCCTACCCCTCTTAGGAAGCTCAACCTCCTCTAAATCACTCGACCCACACTTAATACATTTAGATCTCTTAGGATAATATACTGATCCGCATCTTCTACATCGAACTCCAATCAATCTATATCTCTCTATTCTATACCTCCAGTCACTTATCTCGGTCACATTAATCACCCCCCAATATAAACACGATTGACGAGAGATCGAATCCATTCATAGAATGTATCAACCCTATCTTGGCGTCCTTAACCTGATTACCCCCAGCCTCACCTAATATCTGCATAACCCCCTCTGCTATTGCATAAGCTCCAGTAGCACCTAGTGGATTACCCCTAGCCTTTAAACCACCGAATGTATTAATTGGTAGTTCGCCGTCAAGTCTATGGACCCCACTACGGATATATTTAGCAGCAGTTCCAGAGCCATGTACTCCAATCGACTCTAGAGCCAACACACCCGCTATAGTAGTTGAATCATGTATCTCAATAAAATCTAGTTCACTGGTATTTATCCCAGCCCTCTTAAACGCCTGTTGAGAAGCTCTTTTAGCCGCAGTTAATGTAGTGGGATCAAACCTCTCATAAAATCTAGTTCTATTTACAGAGTATCCATATCCAAGGACCTTAACATAATTTAAATTATATTCTTTAGCAATATCATCGGTTGTAATTAGCAAGAATGCGGCTCCATCTATATTCGGGGAGATGTCGAACAAAGTTAGCGGGTCTGCCACTGGAGGAGAGTTTAATGCAGTATCTAACTTAATTGGAAACCTGAAGTATGCATGCCTCGCCTTCGACGCATTCTCATGATCCAAGACAGATAGATAGGTTATATCAGCCTTGTCAACATTATACCTTCTTATATACATCTTTAATGCAATTGCATGATTAACCAGATTAGTTAAGCCTATGTAATCAACTAGAAAGATGTCTTCGGATAGTGATATACCTCTATATAGCCTATGAGGAAGTTCATCTGTAGACTTCTCGACTCCACCCGCCAATACAATTTTAGATTCACCCGATAAAACATCTTTAATAGCCTCTAAAACGGCGTATGCCCCTGAGGCATCACCGCATTCAACATCTAATGCATATACATCTTCAAGTCCCAGCTCATCAGCTAGATGCACAGATATCGATGCCTGCTCCTCATAATACTTAGATAACATGTTACCAACGTAGATAGCATCAAAATCTTTTAGCCCAGTTGATTTAACCAGATTCTGAACAGCGTTTATAGCTAATGATACGACATCCTTATCCCAATACTCTCGTATAGGTATAACTCCATAGCCTGCAATCACCGGTATACCCAATAGACTCACCTCCATATCTTACCTCTATACACAACATAGGTAGCATAGTCTCTAGGAACCATCCTAGATATAATGTCTCTAATAGGCGGCTTAGCCCTCCTCTCTTCAATCAATTCAGTGACTTCAAATGCAAATGCATCACTCCCGGCTCCTGAGCCGAATGAAGCTAATAGAATCTTATCCCCCGGCTTGGCAACGTCTAGAGTAGCTGCAAACCCGACTAGACTAGACCCTGAATATGTATTTCCGATTACAGGTGATAGTAGGCCGGGGGCGATCTGATCCTTAGTAAAACCTAGTTTAGACGCGACTCTCTGAGGGAATTTTGCATTAGGCTGATGAAATACCGCGTATTTAAAGTCTGAAGGCTTATATCCATATTCTTCAAACAATCCATTTACAGAGTTTATTATATGATTGAAGTATGCAGGTTCACCGGTAAACCTATATAAATGCCTCGGATACTTCTCCCCGCTTCTACGCCAGAAATCCGGTGTATCAGATACATATGAATATGATGCCTCTAGAACCGCCAACACCCCGTCCTCAACACTGGATATTATATATGCTGCTCCACCAGCCGCCGCAGTATACTCCAATTCATCACCAGGCCGCCCCTGGGCGGTATCCGCACCTATAGCGATACCCATGTCAATCATCTTCGAGGCTACGAGACCGAATACAGTCTCCATAGCCTCAGTACCCGCCTTACACGCGAACTCATAATCCGCTGATAGTATCTTATTTGATAATCCAAGTGCATCCACCAATACGGTTCCAGATGGTTTAACTGCATATGGCTTGGACTCAGTCCCTATAAACACTGCATGTATCCTATCTTTAGGTGCATTCGATGATTCTATAGCTATTCGAGCAGCTTCATACGCAATTGTAATAGTGTCTTCATCGAAGCTGGGGAAACTCTTATTCTTAATTGGATATGTAATACGTCCCCATATAGACCCTATGGCTTCATTCTCTATATAATACCGAGGTACATATGCTCCATACCCGTAGATACCCACGCCATTAACAGGCTTCATAAAGACACCTAATATTATTCAATATATCAGGTTAATCTATTATAAATTTAGGAATATACCTAATATACAATTATGTAAATACCTAAAAAGTTATAGAATATGCCTCAGTACCTTAAGCTCAGGAAGTTCCTGGACAGTCTCACCGACGATAATTGGAAATGGCTTAAACCTACCTAGATCCAATTTCTTTAGGAGAGGGGATAACGGCTCAATATATTCATACTCAGTGAATGAGGCTCCGGTAGCTAATTCTGACAGTGATGGTAGAATTAAGATCTTATGCCTTCCAAATACGCCCCACAAGAAACATTTATACTTATATTTGACGCCGAGTTCATCTCTAATCGTTATAGAGGGATGTTCATGGCCCATTATAATAACCTCATTAAAGTCCTCTAGCAGACCCTCCTTATGCCCGTGAATCACGGTATAAATGTCATAATCATATCTCTCCAGGAATGGTATATTAAATCTATCTAACAATACCCCGAGATAATTGTCATGGTTGCCTCTTATAACGATGACATCCTTCCTATAATCCTCTATTAACGACCTAACAAACTTCTTGATTTCAATCCACTCACTAGTATTCAATAAGCCGAATGAATGCTTTAGATCGCCTGCTATAATTACTTTTGACGGATTTAAATCGGATAGTATGTTATATACGAGGTTTCTAGTGGACTCACTGACTTTCTTAGGTAGGTATAGACCCTCCTCCTGTAAGGCTCCCTCAATACCTAGATGTAAATCTGCTATTATAATTGCATCTAGATACTCGATATACGCTGCTGGCCAGGGGTCGGCAATATATAGGTCAGCGTATAACTTTATCATACTCGACACCAAGCTTCTCCATAAGCTTATTATAGAATCTCTGCAGGACTTTAACCCTATCCTCCATCAATACGACATCCTGCATACCTCTTAGCAACATCCCTTGTGCAAATGGAGAGGACATTCTTGACTCAGGCAGTATTACCCATCTACGTCTCCCCTCTTCAATATCTTTAAGAACCTTTATAGCTCTATTAACGTCCATCTTATCCTCAATGATCTCTCTAACAGCTTCTTCAACAAGTGGGAAGCCCTCGATATTCCTAACTACTCTGAATATATTCTCACTATTTAGTTGCTGCCTCCATAACTTAGTCTTCTTACCCTTGTAATATCTTAGTATCATGAAAGCCCTGTTAGCCACATGCCTAAATATCCTCCATATATACTGGCTATTTAGTACCGCATCAGCTACCCAGTCCCTTACATTACTAGAGTTTATAAGATTCAGTATGTCATTCACATCTAGTTTATACCATATTGGGTATTGGAGAGCGAATCCGTGGTCATCTATAATTACCCTGACACTCACTCCAAGACTCTTTCTAGTCGCATTTGCAAATGCCCTCGCTAATGCGCCATTCACCCTCCTACCGAATACAGTATGGAATATAATATACTTATATCCATAGTCTTCATCTAAGTAATTCTCGATAATGAGGTTCTCGGGTGAATGGAATGTATCCGTACCTAGTGACTCAAGGAACTTCATCTGAAGATCAATATATCTAATTATATTATTTGCAACCCATACATCCCCATGCATCTCCTTGATGATATACTTTCTAGCATCCTCGTATAAACCATCTTTAAGGAGGGTATACATCAGCCATCTAAATCTGGATATTGCCTCACCTAAATCGAATGTAAGTGGGAGTAACTCTGAAATCCAGCTTGGTACGGTAGGCTTCTGGCCCTCAGCAGGTTCTACAAAGACCTTATCACCCCTTGAATATAGATATCTAAATGTCTTACCAGCTAATACAAATATATCACCCGTATCCAGATTCTCTACAAACTCCTCTTCAAGCCTTCCAATAGGCCTCCTACCATGATATACGATCATACTGATATCTTCTGGGATAGTTCCAATATTCTGGAAGTATATAGGCCTAAGATACTTCCCCCTCCTACCGAACTCCATCGTATCCTCGTCAAACCATATCTTCCCATAGACCTTATAATCTTCTAAGCCGTACTTCCCACTCAAATACCTTAGTACTGATATAAATTTATCATATGGAAGATTATGATATGGATAAGTCCTCTTAACCACTCTATATGCATCTTCCACCCTCCACTTCCTCTCTAGAGCCATTCCAACGATATGCTGTGCAAGGACGTCTAATGCATTTCTAGGGATCGATATAGAGTCTAGACGTCCCTTATAAGCCTCACTAATCAATACACCATCTTCAATTAACTCATCAAGATCCATTCCAATGAAATATCCCTTGGAGACTCGATGCAGCGAGTGCCCACTCCTCCCAATCCTCTGCAACCCTCTATTGATACTCTTTGGAGAACCTATCTGGACAACCGCATCTATATATCCGATGTCGATACCCAGTTCTAAACTTGTACTAGTTACAACACCTTTGATCATACCCTTCTTTAAACGATCCTCTATACTCCACCTCTCATCTCTAGATAGGGATGAATGATGTACACCTAATTCATCTGCATCGACAAACCCATATTTCTTAAGGTAGTATGCGACTCTCTCAGCACCACTTCTAGTATTTGTGAAGACTAATACAGTTCTATACTTGTTTAAGACGCGCCCCAGATACTTATATAAACCCCGCGAAGTCTCCTCAGATGAACTATATATCAAGTCCTTAACGGGTACACGGAGCTTTAAATCCATCTTCTTATAGAATCTAGCGTCCACAATCACGCAGTTTCTCAACATACCATTATCATCATACCCCACGAGGAACTTAGCAACCTCATCTAGAGGATGTATAGTTGCAGATAATCCTATTCTAATGAAGCCCTCCTCAGCCAACTCCTCAAGCCTCTCTAGAGATAGACTTAGATGTAGACCACGTTTATTCTCACACAGACTATGTATTTCATCTACTATAACCCATTTAACCTTACTTAATCTTCTCTTAAACTTCGGTGCAGTTATAATTAATGCAAGACTCTCTGGAGTAGTTATGAGTATATGCGGAGGCTTCTTAAGCATCTTACTCCTCTCAGCCTGCGTCGTATCCCCGGTCCTTATAGCTACTCTAATTTCAGGGATCTCTAAACCCCTATCCCTAATATGGTTTAAGATCTCATTTAATGGGGTAGTTAGGTTTTTATAAATATCATTATTGAGAGATCTTAATGGAGATACGTAGACGGCATATACATAGTCCTCGAGTCTACCCTCCTTAGCATATTTTATTAATTCACTTATTATATATATGAATGCGGTTAGAGTCTTTCCAGATCCTGTTGGAGAAGTTATTAAGACATTCTCCCCCTTTATAATAGGTAGGATCCCATATTCCTGTGGCGGGGTTAGAGAATCAAATCTACTAAACCACCATGCCACATCCTTATCCAAGTACTTTAGTAGCGTATCCCTGTCTATCCTCTCCTTAGCGTATCTTATCATAATTTCTTCAATATATAATATATTGAAGATTTATATGATTTACTCCTACTGATTCTTAGAGGGGAGCTCTATGGTATTGAGGGTTGCAGTGATTGACAGGGATGCATGTAACCCGAGTAAATGTCAGAGGGAGTGCTATAGATTCTGCCCACCTGTTAAGATGGGGATTCCCGCCGTGGAGTTTAAGGATGATGAACCGTATATTAATGAAGAATTATGTATTGGATGTGGAATATGTGTGAAGAAATGTCCATTCCAAGCTATTCAGATAGTTAACCTCCCCCAAGAGCTTGAGACCAATCTAGTGCATCAATATGATATAAATGGATTTAGATTATTCAGACTCCCCGTCCCTGTCAGGGATAAGATACTCGGTATAGTCGGGAGGAATGGGACGGGGAAGTCTACAGCCATTAAAATACTTGCAGGTAAGTTGATTCCAAACTTCGGTGATTATACTCGAGATGGTAATATAGATGAGGTTTTAGAGAAGTTCGCTGGAACCCAACTATACTACTATTTTAAAGACTTGTATAATGGGAGGATTAGGGTAGCGTATAAGCCTCAGGAGGTCTATCTAACTCCTAAAGTAGTATCTGGGAAAGTTAAGAATATATTAAAGTCGATCGATGAACGCGGGGAGTATGATGTTGTAGTGGATGCATTATCCCTTGATGAGGCTCTAGATAAGGATGTTAAGGAGTTGTCTGGAGGTGAGGTCCAGAGACTCGTTATAGCTGCTGCCGCATTAAAGGATGCAGACGTATATCTGTTTGATGAGCCAAGTAGCTTCAACGATGTATTCCAGAGGATGAGGGTCGCAAGATATTTAAGGAGACTTGCAAGTAAGCGGTATCTTATTGTAGTAGATCATGACCTCGCATTCCTAGACTATATAAGTGATTTTGTATCAGTAGTGTATGGTAGCCCGGGTGCATACGGGATATTTACGAGGCCCGAAAGTGTGAGGACGGGGATAAACATATTTCTAGATGGATACATCCCAGCTGACAACATTAGATTCAGGGATAGGAGGATAGTATTTAGTACGATAGTCCCGAGTCATAAGATAGAAACTTATCCCATCCTGAAATACACTAGCCTCATCAAGAGATTCCCCGGATTCAAACTTAAAGTTGAGGATGGAGAGTTTAGGATGGGTGAGGTTATAGGGATAGTTGGTCCAAATGCGATAGGTAAGACGACGTTCTTCAGAATGCTTGTAGAAGAGTTGGAGATCGATGACGGTGAAATCGTCATTGGACCAGGTTCAATAGCATATAAACCCCAGTATATAACCCCTGATTATGATGGAACTGTAGAAAAGTTTTTAGTTGAAAAAGCTGGTCCACGTGCGGTATCTGAATTCGCCAAGAACTCCCTACTTAAACCTCTAAATATATATAATCTTCTAGAGAGGAGGATTAAGGACTTATCTGGTGGAGAGCTTCAGAAGGTTTATATAGCTTCTACACTCCTCATGGAGGCCGACCTATATCTTCTCGACGAGCCCTCCGCATTTATAGATGTTGAGGATAGGCTTGAGTTGGCTGATGCGATAAATAGGTTTATAAAGCTTAATGGGAAACCAGCTGGTGTAATAGATCATGATATAATCGTTGTAGATGCGGTTAGCGATAGGATCATCGTATTTTATGGTGAGCCGGGTAGGGAGGGATATGCTACGAAGCCACTTGATAAGAGGACTGCGATGAATATGTTCCTTAAGGATGTAGGTATAACGTTAAGGAGGGATAAGCATAGTGGAAGGCCTAGAATAAATAAGCCTGATAGCAGGTTGGATAGGGAGCAGAAGGAGATAGGAGAATATTATTATAGTAAATAACTAGGGTTAATATTACCCATGATATCTAACATATTATATAGGTAAGGGGATTTTGATGGTGGAATTCTATATAGCGGACTCCAACGATATTAAGAAGGGTAGGACTACAGACATATACTTTATGAGGACGGTCGAGGTTTTAAAGAAGGATGGTAAGGATAAGGTTCATGTCGATATGGAGATAACCACCAATAAACTTCCATATGGATTCAGCTGGGGGATATTAGCTGGTGTGAATGAGGTTATTGCACTGCTTAAGGATCATAAGCTTGATCTATATATCATGAGGGAGGGTACATTATTTAAGCCTAGAGATGACTATGGAGTTAGGATGCCGATCGGGATAATCTCAGGTCCATATGGCGAGTTCGCAATATACGAAACACCCCTACTCGGGCTATTATGTCAGGCGAGTGGAGTCGCAACATACTCGGCCCATATACGTTTTAATGCATCTGATAAAGTCCTACTATCGTTTGGAGCTAGAAGGATGCACCCAGCTATAACCCCATTAATCGATTATGCAGCTTATATAGCTGGTTTCGACGGCATATCAGCCGTTATAAGTGCTGAGAAGCTCGGTGTAAAGCCTACTGGAACTATGCCACATGCATTGATAATAATATATGGGGATCAGAAGAAGGCTTGGAAGGCATTTGATAAGTATGTGGATGAGGATGTACCTAGAATAGCTTTAATAGATACATTCTCAGATGAGAAGACTGAAGCACTATTAGCCGCGGAGGCATTGGGAAGTAGGTTGTATGGAGTCAGGCTCGATACACCTGGGAGTAGGAGGGGTGATATAGGCGAGGTTATTAGGGAGGTTAGGTGGGAACTGGATATAAGAGGTTATAAGAATGTTAAGATCTTTCTATCAGGCGGAGTAGATCTAGATGAAGTTAAGAGGCTGAGAGACGCCCCGGTAGATGGATTCGGAATAGGTACCAGTGTATCTAATGCCAGGACCATAGACTTTGCATTGGATATAGTAGCTAAGGAGGGAAAGCCGATTGCGAAGAGAGGGAAGTACTCCGGGATCAAGAATGTATATAGATGCCCTAGATGCTATAGCTTCAAGGTAGTCACATGGGATAAAGCTACTGATAAAAAAATTAAGTGTGATAAATGTGGTTCCGATATGGAGAGACTATTAATTAAAGTAATAGAAGATGGGAAAATTATTATAAAGCCTCCTAAACCATCTGAGACACGTGAGTATGTATTAAAGCAGCTGGAGGATATACGGAGGCTAGGATGGAGTGACTAGAAAAAAATATAATATACTGAGGAGAATTAGAGAGTTCGACTACTCGGAATTTAGGAGGGGGTTTAAAGAAGAGTTAATAACCCATTTAAATACGTTTAACAAGGATAAAATACTCATGAGGATTGATGACACTATAGAGTCGATCATCTTAGCTATTATAACTGCAAACACTGTGGATAGGAGGATTATAAGCCTCATATACTTCCCACATGGATATAAATCCCGTATAACCCGATACCTACATAGACTATCATCATACCTGGATACAACGTTAATTACTATAGACCCCTCTACAATAGTATCCAGTCTAGAGAGTTATGTTAAAGGGCTTGTAAATATCGCCAAGGGAGAGTTATATGATGATGTAATTGGGTTAATCCTAAGGAAATATGCTGATGAAGAGGGATACTTCATACTTGGAGAATATACCAGGACTAGCTGGATGTTAGGCGGGTTCAATGAAGGCTATATAAAGTCGGTTGACTATCTCCCACTCTCTAGAGTATATTATAGCCAACTTAGGTATATAGCTAGGGAACTGAGGTCCATGCCCCTAATTAGGAAGGCTAGGAATAATAGTATGATTGAAAAGCTTTTGAAGAGGCTTAAGATTACAGATGAGGTTGTCGACGGCGTAATATATGGGATTGAACATGGATATACCGATCACGAGATCTCCGTTGAACTTGATATAGATGAAAACGCGGTATTCGAGATTAGGAGGCTTGTGAATGATAACTATTTAAGGAGGAATAGACCGCTTGCAATGTATTAGTCACTACGGAAGATCTTATAACCCGGTTTAGACGATGGGGAATAGAATATCTTCCCGCCATATCTAAGTTCTGGGAATATATGTGATGGAGGGGGTTTAAACTCCCTAAAACCAATGTTAATCGACATTGAAAGACCCTTCTTAGTAATTTTACTCCAGAAGTCCTTAAAATAAATGACATACCTCCTTCCACTAGACTTCCTACCGCTTAAATCGACTATATAT
>DQXH01000073.1 GCA_011043415.1 Thermoprotei archaeon
ACTGAGGCCGGCCTATCCATCGTACTTGCAGATTACGTTAGGAAAAAATTGGGTATCCCAAAATTCATTGCCTCAGAAGATCATGTTTATCGCTATCTTGAAGAATTAAGGTTATATGAACGGTATGTTGGATCCTTTCAGTATAAAATTGATGATGAGGTCTTCATCTATGTTGTAAGAAGACTTCCTATAGAAGTTACTGGGGTGCCTACTGAAGATATAGAGGTCACAGTATATCGTGATTTGCCGGGTGTGGAGACAAATAAAATTAGAGGCGGAGCTGTACGTGTAATAAATGATGGTTTAATCGGTAAGTCAAAAAAGATTCTGGCAGTAGTTAAAAAATTAAATTTAGATGGCTGGTTGTGGCTAGAAACTGTCCATAATATGCATAAAGAAAGTATGAACAGTTTAGAGGACCATGATAATGAAAAAATAATTAGATCTATTGTAATTGGTAGACCAGTAATCTCGTTGAGTGACCAGTATCCTAGTTTCAGAATAAGATATGGTCGCGAAGCAAACATGGGTATCTCCGCCGTCGGCATCCATCCTCTGATTTTCCCGTTACTCGACTATTTCATAGTCATAGGGTCTCAATTAAAGATTGATCTCCCTGGTAAAGCTGCCATAGTAGTTCCCTGTAATATCTGTGATCCTCCGATAGTAGAGTTAAATGATGGTTCTGTAGTTGGGATTAAGGATATATCCGAATTTAATGCAATTAAAAATAATATAAAAAAGGTATTATGGCTAGGAGATATCCTAATATCTTATGGCGATTTCCTGGAGAATAACCATAGATTATTACCCTCTCCATACGTTCCTGAGTGGTGGATAGAGGACCTAAAAGATGCCGTAAAAAAGGCTAGAAATATTGATGATAAGGTAAATCAGATATTGACGAAAATATTTTCTAATAATATTACTCCCTCATATGAAGAATCTAAGATCCTATCAACAGCTTTAGGAGTTCCTATGCATCCATACTATACACCCAGATTATACCGACTATCGGTGTCCGAGTTGCTTCAGTTATTTAAGTTAATAGAACAGAATACTATTATCGCCTCTAAAGACGAGTTTAAATTAAGATTTGATTTAGAATTGCATCGTATATTAAAGAAATTGCTGATTACATTCAATATATCTAACAATACAATAATAATTTCCTCTAGATACTCTCCTCTCTTTAAAGATCTTCATGATAATCTCAACGTTATTAATATGATTGGTGATCCTTCTAGATACGATGTGCCTACTATTTTACATATTATATTAGGTATAACTTTTAGAGATACAGAGGGATGGAAGCTCTCTGCAAGGCTAGGAAGGCCTGAGAAGGCTAAGCCTAGACAGATGTCTCCCTCTGTTCACGTATTATTTCCTGTCGGTGAACACGGCGGTTCGCAGAGAGATCTTATAAAGGCGATGAATGATAAAGGTATAATTTCAGTAGATCTGGGTATAAGATATTGTCCAAAATGTAAAGAATATACCTATTTAATATATTGTGAAAAATGTGGCACTCGAACTAGGAAACATTATTATTGTCCTAATTGTAAGATTATACATCAAAATGATGTCTGTCCAAAATGTGGTAGAAAAATGCTTTCATATAAACGGTGGGTTCTTAACATAAAGAACATGATGCTAAATTACTCGAAAAAGTTTAATTACTCACTTCCCAAGAAGTTAAAAGGTGTAAAGGGCCTGCTAAATGAAGATTATATTCCTGAACATCCGATTAAAGGATTTATTAGAAGTAAATACGGTATAACGATCTTCAAAGATGGGACTGTAAGGGTGGATATCACAAACGCGCCACTTCATAAATTTAAAGTAAGTAGTATCGAGACCGATATCCATCGGCTTAAAGAGTTAGGATATAACGTAAACTCGAGTGACGACATCATCGATTTATTTCCACAAGATATAATAATCCCTAAGTCAATGGCCGTATATTTATTAAAAGTATCACAGTATATCGATGAATTACTTGAGAAAGTATATGGCGTCAAACCGTATTATAACCTTTCTTCATATAAAGATCTAATTGGGAAATTAGTCGTCGGTTTATCTCCTCATACATCTGTAGGTGTTATTGGAAGAATAATAGGGTTTACAGATGCTCAGGTTGTATATGCAAGTCCAATCTGGCATGCAGCAAAAAGAAGAGATTGCGATGGAGATCAAGACTCAATTATTTTATTGCTTGATGCCTTAATCAACTTCTCTAAAAAATATTTACCGAAGTCGCCAGGAGGGCGTATGGATGCGCCGTTATATATCAATCCTATAGTTCATCCTGATGAAGTAGATACTCAAGTACACAATATGGATATAGTTGCCAAATATCCTAAAGAATTCTATGAGGCGACGGCTAAATCTGCTCATCCAAATGAGGTTAAAGAATTGATCACGTGTATAGGTGACGTGCTGGGAAGTGAGAGATCCTACTATAATTTTAAATCGTTTTCCGAAGCATTTGTTCTCTCACTTGAAAAGAATATCAATAAATACTCAACAATTAAGACCATGAAAAAGAAGTTGGAATCCCAAATGAAGATAATCGGAATGATCTTCAATGAAGATGCTAGGGAAGAGATAGTTAACAACTTAGTTGATCACCATATAATCCGGGATATATCAGGAAATCTACGGGCGTTCGCAACCCAGTCATTCAGATGTAGGAAATGTAATAAACTCCATAGACGCATTCCCCTTGATGGAAAATGTGACAAATGTGGAGCTGAGTTAATCCCAACGATCTCTGTAAAGTCAGTTAGTAAATATCTTCCATATGCATTAGACTTGACGAAAACATCGAGTGACAAATACATAAAGAGTAAAGTTAGTCTACTAGAGAAGGAAATTAATAAAACTTTAGGATACTATAGATATCTGCCAACGACTATTGAAGAGTTGATTGAAGGCGAAGAAGGTTAGTAATTTTCTTCCTTCTTATTCTAAATAGTAATACTTATTCGTTACGTCTTCGAAATATATGGCTCCGTTTCTGAATACCATCTTATAAATGCTATTGACTTTAAAATCAATATCTAACGCCTTTTCCTCCTCTGGCAGTATATACAGAATCAGTTTAATATTTCTCTGTTGTTGATGTACAAACGGTATCCCCATACTCTTCAACTGCGTAACCACTTCTTTAATGATGCGTGATTCTGGAGTATAAGTTTCCTCCTCAATACGTGGGTTTATAACTGAAAACTCTATTCTCTTCCCCCTCCTTCCATTCTGATCTACATATGATTCGATCCTAGTTACCGTTATAAGTGAATATACTTCGTGGCTCATTTCCTATCCTCTTTAACTACCCTAATATTTCTTATACCTGCTTCTAGTAAATTAACTATAGTGTTCCCACTAGCCTCACCCTCTAATTTACCTAGTTCTCCATATATCTGTCTCCAGATTAAATTTGTTCTACCGCTTCTAGATCTATATGTTATTCCCAATACATTTTGGACCTCGATAACTGTAATATCCTCTATTTCCTCTACGTCTCTCTTATACTCTGCTTCCACATACACCTTACCAACTTCTTGCCTTCTCTCAAATAGATATCTCTTATCACCTGCATATTTAGGTGGTAATTTATTCTTACAGGTACTCTCTATTAAAAACCTCTTCACCTCTTCTAATGTGCAGTATACCTCTATCTTCATAGTTGTATATCCCTCTATCACTCAAGATTAAAAATTAAATTATAGTAATTTTAAGTCTTATGTATGGGGGATGATCGCTCTGGCCGATGGGATTTAAATGACCGAGATCTTGAGTGGTGACCCCCTTAATCCTTTTAAATTAAGATATTTAATTTAAGTTATAATGCTATGTTGAGGGGAGGAAGCAATTAATGAGTATAACTCTTACAAAGTATCTTGATAAAATAAGAGTGTGGCGAAGAGCATTTATCTCTGTAAGTCTTGACCAATTAGTTAATATATTTGGAATAACCACGATAACAGTTATTGCGATCATAGTCAGAATGTTACCAATTAAATATGGCGGATACATAACTGAATTCGATCCATATCTCCAATATTACTCGATGAATGTAATTATAAAGAGCGTAGAGAACCAGGGTATCTCTGGTCTATTTTCATTCTTCACGCATCACATTAGCCTCACATGGCAGCCTGAGGGCGTAGATCTTGGAGTAAGATATTATCCTGGGGTTCCATATACAGGTGCAATGATATATCTATTATTAAAATCCGTTGGATTAACGGTAACTCCGCTTCAAGTAGCATTGTATCTACCTGTTATGTTTGGAGTCCTCTCCGTTCTAGTTTTGTATCTAATTGGGAAAAACCTTTTTAATAGCTTTGTGGGTTTAACTGCTGCGTTATTCTATTCAGTAGCCCCTTCAGTTATTGCCAGAAGTAACTTAGGATGGTTTGACACTGACGGAATTGGAGTGCTATATTTTCTACTTTCAATTTACTTTATAATTATCTCTTTAAATTCAGAATCAGTATATAAGAAGACTGTTTACTCGATTCTATCTGGGTTATTTGGTGGGATGCTTGCTATTACTTGGGGGGCGTTTCCATACATCTATTTGTTATATGCTTTACTAACTATAGCTATAGTAATTCTACAGTATAATATAAAATATTATGAACTATCTTACTTTCCAGGCCTACTAATTATGACTTTAATGGCCTCCTCGATCCCACGTACTAAATTAAGTTATATCATAGGGATCCCCGCTATTATACAATATTTTGCTATCAGTCTCTTAATCATAAGTAGAGTCGTAGATTTAAAACAGCTAGTATCATCGAAACTACGTTTAGTGTCTTCCAGTTTATTTGTATCATCTTTAGGCATCCTTTTACTATCTATAGCGCCTCAAATCGGATTAACTCATAGACATTTATCTGTAGCATTGCCGGTTCTCAAATCTAAGTTCCTATTTGTTACTACAGTTCAGGAGCAGGCGGGTACCTCCTTTATCCACTATTTTAGAGACTTAAATATTATGCTTCCATTCTCCATATTCGGGTTTTATGTTATTATAAAGAACTATAGTAAAAAGGCGGTATACATCGCTTTCCTCATAATTCTTATCACAACATTATATGCAGCTGCATCATTTGTTAGACTTCTTATAATTGCAACTCCATTCCTATTAATAGCTGCAGGAATAGGGGTATATGAGGTCCTATCTATAGGTTTTTCTAAGGTATATTCTAAATCAAAGAGCATATCAAAAGAATCTAGTATACTTAAAAACATGTTTTTGGTTTTTCTACTATCGTTTATCATAATATCTTCTACACTCGTGTATGTAATGGGAATTAGATCCAGCGATATGCCTGCAACTATATTATCAGGTGCATCTCCATATAGATCTAACGATTGGCTTCAGGCTCTTGAATGGATAAAAGCAAATGTAGGGGATGATGAGATCGTGGCTGCGTGGTGGGATTATGGATATTGGATAAGTTTCGTAGCAGGTAAAAAGACGTTGGCTGATAACGGTACTTTAAATCAGACACGGATTAATTTACTCGCTGAAATGTTTATGTCTAATGAGGAGCATGCATTGAGGATCCTCAAAAAACTAAATGCCAGTTATATTCTCATATTCCTCGGTGTTAGAGAGCATAAACAGGGGGCTTTCACCTACTACACTTTTGAACACTTTGGTGAAGACGGTAAGTTCGTGCAGATTGCGAGGATAGCTGGTGTAGAGCCAGAAACTTTAATAAATGTAAATGAGACGAATCAACCCTTCTATAAGGAAGCATTTTGGAACACTTTCTTAGGGCGTCTTATACCATATCAATTTATACAGAAAGTCCAGGGAGTGGATGTTTATATGTATTCACCTAAATATCCAACAAGCTATCAAGAGGGAGCAAAATTAATATTGGTATTCAGATCAACTGATCCTGCTCCAGGTGAGGTTCTGATTTATAAAATAGTTGATAACTAGTTTTTCTTAAAGTAGATTTTGATTTTATAAATTAGGTACCTATCATCTGGTGAAAATGGTGCTGGATGTGCAGTTACAGTTAAATCACCGCATATAGGGCATTTTTCTTTCATTGTATATATGTTGCATTTTCTACATTTCCTGATTTTATGTTTCAACTTTTAACTCCTCCTTCAATATCTCAATATCTAGGTTCTTCGCTAAAGTACGTATTGCATTTTTTATACTAGGTATTACCCTACGTTTGATAATATCCGGTCTATAACTCCAAACTTTTAAACGGTATTTAGGAGCACCATCATGATATATGGCTAACCCTCCTTTGCTAATTTCTTTAGACAACTCATTTTTAATAAGTAAAAGAGCGTCTCTAACTTTATATACTCCCCCTTTACCTACATACATTACCTTTAAAGTGGCTTCATAAACATATTTTTTTAATCTAATCTTCTTAGAAAGGAAATCAATAATTTTATCTCTATAGTTTACTAATCCTATTTTATTTAAAATTTCAGGTTCTCTTAGAATTCTTTCCAATGCATCATATACTGTGTTCTCTCTTTCTATTAAATTCTCCAGCTTCGTCTCTATCTCTCTTCTTTCATTTTCGCTAAATAATTTAAGTAATTCATTAAGGATCTGCTCTCCCCTTTTATTCCTTTTCCATATTCTTAGAATTCTATCCTTTTCTTTATCAGATACTTCCTTTAAAGATACATCTATACTATTAGTGAATTTATCTATCCGTAGAACCTTAACAACAATTTTCTGACCTGGTTTTAATATTTCATCTATACTTCTAATCCACTTTGAAGAGACTTCTGTGATGGGTAAATAACCCTTTATATTATAGTCCTCAATAGTCAAATAAGCCCCATGGCCTACAATTTCTCTTACAGTAGCTACTACCAATTCTCCTCTTTTTGGAAACTCAATATTTTTATCCAAGTTCCTCTAGCACCTCGGCATGAATTATAGCTTTTCCTCCGGTTGGTTCTGAAATAAGTTCTCCGCAGACAAGACAATATACTTTTCTAGATACATGTGAAAATACTATCTGCTCATATCCGCATTTCTTACATTTGACTTTAAGGAACTTGCTTCTAGGCTTTGGAAGTATTTTTTCAATAATATCCTCGTTCTTCATATCCATCCTACCTCATAATCTCCATCTTTCTTATTCGAATTCCTTCTTTATGTATAATATACCCACATTCTTTACACGTAAGTTTTAAAACAATCTTCTTAGTGGTTTTCGCTTTCCTACGCAGCTGCGGCCATTTTTGGCCACCATATCCCTTCTTCTCCCATTCGTGTTTAATAGTGCCATGTCTAAAGGGACTGTCCTTCCCTTTCTTATATATTGAAACAGTATGTATTGTATGCTTTTTACATCTCGGGCAGTATGTTCTAATTTCTTTAGGCACGATCATAGTTTATCTCCTCTTCTTCCACCATTTTCTTATCCTTTAATTTATTGAAATCCTTTTCATTTATTAATATTATATCACCAGGCTTGAATGGTCCATATAACTTTCTATCAGAGCCTCTAAATTTCGGTATCTCTTGTAGAGCTACCCCTATTTTATACGTCTCCTTTATCTTACTTTTGTTTCTACTGTTGTATAAATTATTGATAGTCACACTATTTTTACCACTTACAATCTCATCCTCAACCAGGATAATTTTTATTACCTTGTTAAGCTCTCTTAGAATCTCTTTTTCACGTGCCAAAATTTTTTGCCGATCTACTTCTCTCTCAACGAGATACTCTCCCTCTAAAACATTTAAAATATTTTCAACAGAGCTCTCAAATTCCTTGAGAACATATATATAATCCTCGTCACCCAGTTTCAAATAAAGTTCTCTTAATAATTTATTATAGGTCTCTGATGTCATATGCAATCCCCATATTTACTAAATATATACTTAATGTCAGAGGTACTTTTATTCTCTCATTAAACGTTTCATTTAATTCATAGTCTCCCCATAATAATCTAGGAATATATCTAACATAGACAGATGTCATTTTTTCTTCAGGCGAGCTTTCTGAAATTATCCTTTCTCCATCAAGCCGTTCAAGATCTAGTAGACTCTTCACCAACCCTGTTTTTCCATGTAATGATTCCGGTGCTCTAATTAGTCTGCTTGTATCTACAGTTACTATCCCATCAATACCTACAGAACCCTCCTTCAAAAGTAATTTATTAAGTTTCTCTATAAATCCTCTACGCCCTCGTATTCTTTTTAAAAAATGGTAGAAATTGATATCTCCTCTATTCAAAATATCTCTGATAACCTTAACTTCATTAGGAGAGAAATAAATATTTAATTCATCCTTCTTTTCACGTAATATCCGTTTAATCTCCCTAATAGGTCTTGAATTAGGGTCTCGTATGGTAACTAGATCTATCCCCTCCATGGTTATATAATCTTTAATCTCCAATCGCTCTATTCCATCAAGATTTAAAATGTTTTCATTCGTTATATGTATATGAAATCCTCTATGTCCTGAGAAAAATATCTTGAGATCCTCTTCTTTAAAACCGAAGTCATCTATAAGTATATCGATCAACTTAAATAATTCGTTCTTCACCTGGTTTAAAGCCTCGGAATCGATGAGTTTGACTTTGTCTACCGTTCCTCCACATCTAATGCATATGTCTACAGGCTTGTTATGGACTTCTCCGCACTTCTTGCATATATAAACTTCCTTAAGTCTCACCCTATCTATATGATCGGCGTCGATATCAAATATTAAGTCTGCCCCTCTCCACTCCTTCTGATCCATCGGTTTATCAGGAAATAGATAATATGCAGAAGAGTGATAAAGTTCCTTAACATTCTCGTCTATTAGGATGCGTTTAAAACTATTAAAATCCCTGACCAGAATATGTCTCTTCATTATATTGTCAAAGTTTATTATCGCGAATTCTCGGGTAGTTACATCAGGTATAGAATTATATATCCTATATGCATTTAATGAATATGCCTTCATATAGTATTGGATAATATACATCTTATCCTTCAGCTTCATGACTTAATAACCTTCTCTTAATTTTAATGTATTTTAGCGGGTGTCTTATATTATATTTCTTGCATATTTCATCTGGAATACAATATCCATAGCTTCTAATCTTCTTGCACGAAGGTATATTATATTCAATTCTACTGCCCCTCATTCCCGTGATATGTTCAACTTGATATCGTGTCATCCTTTCATTAAAATCTGGTGTAACCTTAAATACATTTACAATTTCATCTACATCATATCCTATTCTATGAAGAAATGTAACTAATGTGAATCTACCGGGATGGCTTAATCCCTGTTTCACATTTTCTAATAAATATTTAACGCAAGGGGGGAATAATGCAGCCTTCTTTCTATCCTTTAGCTCTATTATCTCATCAGGCTCCTTTCTAGGAATTGTAACATTATCCATTATCTTATTGGAATAGAATACAATCTCTTCTGGAATCTCTCTTATACTTGAAACTATGTCGTAGATTTTATTTTTAATTACTTCAGTTAGAAGCCTTGCAAATGCCTTTTTATGTAGATTAACATAACCCTTATGAAGCCGAAAGTTGTAAAGTCTCCAATGTATAGAAGATATTCCTTTAGTTAATCTTATAAAATCTATATAAAATATGTTTATTACTTCATCTTCAGAACTAATACTAAGGTCCAAATTATTAGATAGTCTTAATATATTTTCTATACTCTCCCTCTGAAGTATTTTATAAGCTCTCTTAGCCTCAATATCTGAAAATCTTTTATATAAATAGAAATTATTTGTACCCGCTATTATCAAAGCAGCAAGATAGAAGGATATCCCCTCTACATAGTCATTATCCCAATCAAGATTTATACGTCCTCTTAAACTATTTAAAGCTCTATTATATGCATACTCTATAACATCTTTATACTCAGTAACATAATCTTTTATAGGTAATGCAACGGATTTAAAATAGTTGATAGCGTCTCTATCGAATGGATACTTTGCAGCCCATCTTACCTTCTTCTCAAGCATTTAACTCATATTAGTTAATGTATAAGGAGTTAATTATATTTATTCTTCAGTTCTAGGTGCTAGGAAATACTGATAGTACTCAAATTCTATCATCTCAAACTGCAGATTTAAAGGCTGATTAGTACCGAAATTAAGCTTTACGATCCCAGATATACCTGCTATCTCCTTAACAATGTCAAGAATCGGCTTAACCATATACACAGCTATACTCTCCTCCGAGATATTCATATCAACGATCTCAACATTGTCTGGGTAAACTAATTTATGCGAAGCCTCAAAACCTTCTTCGCTTTTACTTATAAAACTAATTTCGTTATCACGTGCCACTAAAGTCAGTCTATCGGATACAGTTTTTGCTTCTTTCACAATATCTCTTAATGTCGTCGTTACAAGCCGGATCCTAGCACTATAATCTAAGTTCGGTATCCCTGTTTTCGTTTTATCTGTAGCTACCACAATGGGAAGTCCAAATCTCTTTTCATATGGTGCTCTTGCCTTAAGTATAAAATGTGTTTTATCATCTGGGAGTATGAACTCCATCTCTTCAGCATTCTTCATTAATTTAGAGAATGCCAGCAATTTATCACTTTGCATGCATATAGGTATTTCCTCATCTTCAAATGTATACTCATATGTTAAAAAGTAATCTTTCTCTAGCATCATGTCGATCATACTGATTCTAGCGGTATCCATCTCTCTAAATAGAATCCCATCTGGAGAAATCCAGAAGCATGCTTCATCTGTGAGCTTCTCCAATGTCGTAGCGATTTTAATCCATCGTTTAATTTTCTCTTTATCAATTATCGCTGAGAACATGGTTACCACCAATATAAATACTAATCTACATAATATAACTATCTGGCATCTATATTTAACTTACTCAAATACTTCTATGGATAGACTCTCCAGGTATATCCACATTTTGTGCATTTATAAAATACGGTGCTTGCCTCATCTCCAGATCTAGTCTGCACTATCCATGTATATGCTGTATCATTATTACACTTAGGGCATTTAACTTTGACAATAGCCTCAACCGTATGATCTTTCTCAATTACAGTGACTCTCTCCTTCTTCTGAATCTTCATAGTAATTCTGGGATTAGTTATTTCCTCAACATAACCGCATGATGGACATATATAAAATATCTTCTCCTCCTTCTTCTCAATCCTCATTAAAGATTTACAGCGTGGACAGAATTTCATTAGTCTATCCCCTCCTTCTCAAGAGTTTCAGCTAATTTTTCTTTTATTTTAGCGATATATTCTCCTATATTCTTTATATCCTCTATAATTATATTCTTCCACTCTTTCATAGGAATATTGTCTTTGAAAAATACTTCAAAAATCATCTCCCGCTTCAGTGGGTGTGGAATATAAAATCCCGCTCCAATTATCCTTTCATCATCGAGTAAAGCTTTTTGTATAACATTTCCCAATGTATAATCCTCCTCTAATATCTTCATTTTTAAATAATTTTCTTTAACTTCTATTATCTCAATATCCATATATCTTCCCCCATTCCTTATCATAATGAATCGATATTTTTCTTCTCTCTATATTCCCACATTTATGACATTTTAATATACCATTAATCTTCTTTATAAGTATACTTCCGCACACTCTGCAAAATGCCCTTATCACGCCATATTTCTTACCAGCTATAGATAAATGTATTGCCCTATTCTTAAGACTTACGACTTTAGCAAGGATATAATCTCCGACATTATATACATTTTTAATCTCCCTGACGGCACGTGGTGGATACAATATCCCTATAAAACTTCGATCGAGAGGCTTTCCATTTTTGACTTCTAACCTGACATACCCAAATACACCAGAAATATTAAATATTCTTCCAACAACCTCATCTCCAACCTCTATTAATACAGGTTTTCTAATTCTAATAACTAGAGCCTCGTGTTTCTCTCTATTTAAACTTAAGATACCAAAATATTTGCTTCTAACATTTCCATCTGAATCTTCATATGTTCCGTTTAACCCTATATACTCTTCTATAGCACCGATTTTTTCTCCTGGAACTACAATCTTATCCATTAGGATACACTTCCTCAAATTTTTTATATCCAAATAATATAAGCAATTGCTCTAAGTTTAATATAGGTTTCTTAACCCTAGTTATGTCGTCGATCGCGATTCTAGGACATGAACCTGCTATAAATGCATCTAAGTCTCGGTGTCTATCTAGAATGTTTTCATCGAATCTATCCAGATATAAGGTAACATATTTTTTCCCATGTCTATCCAATAAATTCTTAATTGTATTCACTCGTCCAACCATATTTTGTAGCCCACTCTTTCCTGCAATTACTCCAAATACTTTACTATCCATCGCTCTGTAAATATTCCACATAACTAAGGATTTAAATTTCCTTACCTCCGTCTCTAGACTCAATATATTTTTTCTATGTATATCCAGTAAAAACGTCGGTTTCCCAGAATATAAAGCTAATCCTAATGCATGAAACTTCCCTCCTCCGATGAAATAGATTTTATCTAAGTTACGAGTATACCTATACAATGCCCTACTTAAGCATCCTATTATTTGGCCATGAGGCAAGCCAGGTAATTTAATAAGAGACGTACTATTTCTATTTAACTGTCTATATACCTTATACAATGAGGGAAGATACTGGATGGAAGCTGCTAAACCTATTTTCAGCTTATCATTCACCGAAACTACGTCTTTAATCCATTTCAAACCCTCATCATCAATTTTAATATAATAAGGAATATAATGTACCCTTAATCCCAATTTATTAATTACTCTTGAATAATATGGGTATGGATTATGGCCGATATGTATGATAATATCCGGATTTAACTGCAAATAAAAATTAATGTCAATATCACAAGATCCGTATCTAGGGTTATCATTTAATATAATATCTATATCTCTAATCCTCTCTTTCAAACTACGATAAAATTCTATAGCTCTGCTATAAACCCCCTCACTAAATTCTATTACAACTCTGGAATAATTGCGTTTAGAGATCTCATCTATATACTTATATATGTCGAGCAAGAATCCCTCCTCATCTAATATATTCTATTTCGATCTTTGCTCCCTTAGGTATTTTTGATGCACCAGCTTTTAAGGCATAGTAGGCGTTATCTAAGAACTGTGGGTATGTATATACCTTAGCAATAGCTTGATTCTCCCAAACAGGTGCTGCTCTACCAATCGGTTTTCCAAATGCCCTCCTCATCCCCTCCTGCAATCTATCTGCACCAGCTCCCGTCATCATCTTATTCTCCCTAAGAACATGGTGTGGATATACTAGAATAGTAAAATAATAATTTTGACTACCTACTTTCTTCTGTAATAATCTATTTACATTCACCCTAAGAGCTTCTAATGCTCTATCACGTACAAGCACTCTCTCCTTAGCTCTAAGAGTTAAAACTACATTATAATCATCTTTCAAAGTCCCCATATTGAACCGTGTTATTCTAGACTGAGGAGCACCATGTATATACTCTAACCTTGTATATAACTGACCTTTAATACTTCTTAAATTTTTTGCCTTCATCAAAATCACCTATATCTTTGGAATATTTCCTAATATATTAAGGTTTCTACCATAAACTTATTTATTAAAAATCCTTGCCAATTTGCTGAGTACCCTTAAAACTATCTTTATTTCCCTATAGTCGGGTCTCCCTCTATATAATATGTTTTTAAACGCATACACCGACTTTTGCTTATATTCATCATCTTTAATAACTTTATTAGCGAGTGTTTCAAAATATTCTAACGCTCTATTAATAAGCTCTTTATCGACTTTCTTCTTAATATACTTAGATGTTATATCCTCTCTTCTTATATAAAACTCATATAATATGATTGCAGCTGCGTGAGTGATGTTTAAAGCCCTATATTTTTCCGAGGTTGGGATGTATATTAGTAAATCACATTTCCCGATCTCTTCAATTGTCAATCCTGTACTTTCGCGGCCAAATACAATACCAACTTTATCGCCGTATCTACCGGCCATTTCAACTGCTTCCATAGGGGTAACATATCTTCTTCTAAATCCACTTCCTTCTCTAGTGGCCTTCGCCGATGTAGCAAATACTATATCTAGATCTTCAATCGCTTCATCTAGATTTTTTAAAAATCTATATTCTTTTATTCTATGTTTAGAATGTGATGCGAAGATCTCAGCTAATTCATATTCTTCATCTGTTAATTTAGGATTCACTAACCTTATTTCCTCGACATCAAAGTTATCAGCCAACCTGGTTATAAGCCCTAAATTTATTCCTCCCTCAATTTCAACTAGGATTATATATAATCTCATTCTTTAAATAATACATTTAATAATGCTCAAAAATTTTATTATAGTCTAGGTAAATCTCTCGCGATATAAATGACTAGGTTTACGTACAAATAGATAATGTTTCTCTTCACCCTTAATTTCACTAACAATTCTATCTACTAACACTTTAACAGGATCTATCTTTATCCTTGATTTTATATCACTGAAGTTCCTGAATGGTTCTTTCTCCCTCTCCTCTATAATCTTCAATACAGTCTTTTTTCCAATAAGGCTCAGAAGCTCGAGGGCATGTGTTCTAGGTGATATAGGTCCAGCTCTATTAAAGAAGTCTACCCACCTATCTTCATTAAGTCTCACAATGAGTTCCACTGCTTTAACCAAGTTCTCTCTGGCTTTATAGGATAAGTCATTATATGTGATGTATCTAACAAATCTCCTAGCCTTATACTTCTCTCCCTTACCGATATATATTCTTTCGAGCTCTTCGATAACGGCATCTTTTCTAAGTTGAAACTCCATTAATATAAAATTCTCTTCTCCAATTATTTGGCCTATCGGCCCTGCGATAATCTGATCTTCACCGTGAATTCTAATTTTTCTTTTCTCATATAATATATCAAGTACGTATCCATACTCCTCCATTATCTTGCCTGTTTTAAATGTTTTCATAGAAAAACACTTTCTTAGATAAAACGAGCTTTAACCTAGATTAACCCTTCCTCTTTTAGTATCGATAAAATCTTCTCAGCAAGCTCCTTTATAATAACCTTTTCATGGAAAATTTCTTTGATCTCCTCGACAGATCTCGGTAATATATTTATAATTTGGACTGCCTTCTCTTCATCCACTTCTTCGATCTCCATTAGTTTTCTCTTTACTTCAACAGCTTTTTCAAGATTAAGTTTCTTAAATTTCTTAAGGTACTCTAATGTTCTCTTTTGTATCGGAAGGGCCTCCTCCCTCTCCTCAAGATCCTTCATAACATCATATAATTCAGGTATTGAGATCGCCTCTATATTTTTAATCTGTCTACCAATTTCTTCACTCATTATCTCAACTCAAAAATAATTTAATGCTTATGCAGTAATTAAATAAATTAATGACGAATATTGTATATTTTTTAGCTTTGGAATGGTTTTAGATGCTCTGGAGGCACTATTAATATAACCTTCTTATCACCTTTTGAAACTTCAACTTCAAGGGCTCTACCTCTGCGTTTAACTATGGTCCCCACTTTCCCGTGATATCTTCTATGCGGCATTCCACGGTGATAACTAGGATCAATGTAAATCACTACCTTATCTCCCTTGTCGAACCTCATTAGCTGAAGTAGTCTATCGTTAAATCCTGTATTCTCCTTCTTCCGTAACCTCTTCCTTGTCTTTACCCTAAATCCTTTTGATTGAGGCATAGTAACCAACCCTAAACTAATTTATTAAATATTTTTTCTTAACGTTTATATATTCTCTCATACTTTAATACCCGAATCTACGCATATATTCTTTTAATACCCTCTTATGCCTCCGTTTTTTCATAAATTTACGCATAGTCTCATACTGCCTTAACATTTCTTTTATAATTTTCTCGTCTACACCTGAGCCTCTGCTAATCCTTTGCAATCTATCCTTTTTAATAATACGGGGGTTAACCTTCTCCTCTAAAGTCATAGAATCTATAGCATACTTCCATTTCTTAATTTTATTCTCTATATCAGCCAACTCTTCTTTAGAAAGCTTAATGTTAGAGATTGGAAGATATGAAAGTAGTTTGCTTAATCCACCTAACTTGTAAATCTGGTTTAATTGGTCTATCATGTCGATCAACGTAAATTCCCCTTTACTTATTCTTTTCAGTCTCTCGAGATCACGTTTCTCCAGTGTTCTCTCTACATGGCTGATTATACTCCTAATATCTCCTATTCCTAGTAGTCTCCCTACAAATGAATATGGATCATATTCTTCAAGATCCCTAATCTTCTCGCCAGTCCCTATAAAATAGATTTTTGCACCTGTTGCTGTAGCAGCAGAAAGCGCTCCTCCTCCCCGAGCCGTTCCATCCATTTTAGATATAATTATTCCCCCTATCTTCACCGTATCGTGGAAAGCTTTAGCCTGGTCATAAGCTTTCTGACCTATTGTAGCGTCGATAACTAGAAATGTGAAATCGGGCTTTAATATCTTTTCGATAAGCTTCATTTCATTCAATAAACTTTTTTCTTCTTTATGTCTACCAGCAGTATCAACTAATATAATATCAATTTTTTTATTAAGTTTATTCAAAGAATTTATTATAATTTTATTAACATTCTTCTCATTTTTAGTATCTATAAATAATACATTTTTAATTTGTGATGTGAGTTGTTCCAGCTGGTCTATAGCCGCTGGTCTATGTATATCTGTGGAAAATACACCTACCTTATACCCTTTTTGAGAGTAATAGTAAGCTAATTTAGCGACGGTTGTAGTTTTACCGGAACCCTCTAGCCCTATAAGCATTATTTTAAAAGGCTTCTTAGTTATTATAAGTTCATTCTTCTCTTCACCTAGAATTTTCACTAGCTCATCAAAGATTATTTTTATGATATATTCTTTTATGGTTAACTCATGAGGAGGTTTTTCAGTCTCGAATCTTTCCTTGATTCTATTGGTTAATTCAAATACTATTTTCACATTTACATCAGCTAATATTAAGGCTTTTTGAATTTCACGCAAAACTTCATTTAGGCTTTTTTCATCAATATAAACTCTATTCTTAATTCTCTCGATGGCTTTTTTCAATCTCTCTGAAATTTCTTCTAGCATATCCATATCTCCATGATTTATAATTATTAAATGATGTATACTCTCTATAAATATTAATGATTGTATAACATTATTTAATGCTGGTGTATTTTATATGATGCCCTTGATGATCGGAAGGTTTCAGCCTTTTCATAAGGGTCACTTATATGCAGTTAAATACATCCTAGATAGACATAAAAGCCTCATTATTGGAGTAGGAAGTGCTTTTGAGTCTCATACCCTAAAAAATCCATTTACCTTTGCTGAAAGATTAGAGATGATTCTACGGGCATTAGACTCAGAGAAGATAAGTAGGGAGCAATATCTTATAATCCCAATTCCAGATGCAGATTATCATATGTTATGGGTATCTATAGTAAAAATGCTTGTGCCAAGATTTAGCATAATATATTCGAATGATCCCTTAACTAAAAGGTTATTTAAGGAAGAGGGTTATAAAGTGGAGGGGATACCACTGTATTCACGTGAAATATATTCAGGTGAGGAATTCAGGAGACGTGTGATATCAGGTGAGAATTGGAAGGAGTTACTTCCATCTAGTGTAGCCGAGTATATCGAAATGAATAAACTTCATAAGAGAATAATAGAACTCGCCAGTACAGATAAACCATATAAGAAAATAGATTTTACTAAACTAATTTAATGACTATCCGGGATAACAATAAAATTTATGTTCACGTATAGCTATAATATAATAAGCTTGACGGTGAGCATAAATTATGCCGAAGAAAACCGGTAAAAAAAGGAAAAGGGAGGTGGGTATTAAGAAGGGAGATTTCGTCTATATCGACTATATAGGAATTATTAAGGAAACTAACGAGATCTTCGATACCTCTATAGAGTCTGAGGCTAAAAAAGCAGGGATATACTCAGAGTCTCAGGTATATGAACCGCAACTTGTAATTGTGGGAGAAAAATGGGTTGTGGAGGGCTTAGATGAATCATTGATAGGTAGGAAGAAAGGTGAGGAATATGAGGTTGAGGTTCCGCCTGAAAAGGGATATGGCCGTAGAGATAGTAGAAAAATAGTGACGACCACCTTACGTAAATTGAGAAGGAGTGGATTGGAAGGCGATGTAAGACCTGGTATGGTTATTGAGGTTAATGGCGTTCCAGCTATTGTAAAGGCGGTAGTAAGTGGTAGGGTAATGTTAGATTTTAATCCACCTTTAGCTGGAAAGACATTGATTTATAAGGTGTGGATCCGGGGCATACTAAAAGATAAATTAGATAAAATCAAAGCGTTAATTAAAAGACATAACAGTGAACTAGCTGAGAAATCAGTAGTATCTCTAAAAAATAACTTACTTGAGATTAACTTTGGTTCATTGATGCTTGATAATCCTAGGTTCAACGTATATAAGAAGAATATTGCAGACGATATCTTACGTTATATTGAAGGAATAAAGGGTATACGATTTATAGAAGAAATATTTAAGGAAAAACTTGAATCAACTCAGCCTCAACAAGAGTAAGTTTTAAACCATATGGACAGTCTATATCCTCCATCCTCCTAAGTATCTTTATCAGTATTCTTTTGTTTTTAAGATCGTTACTTCCTTTATTACAATACATTATATATGGACAATGTAACTCGCCGCACTTCAAAGGTGTATAAAAAATCTCTGCACCAACTGCAGCATCATTCGTTGGTATAGCGATTATAATAGGTGCTGGCTTCACTATAGCTAAATATGCTTCCCTCTCTGTTATCTTACATATCGCCCGTGTATTAGGCTTCTTAACTTCAATAATCTCATATAATAATCCTTCAATCTTATTTTGTGTACAAATATTTCTATAGATACACTCATCACATTTAACGTCTTTATAGTAATAGAATCTTTCACCAACTTTAGCATAATCCTTGTCTATTAATATATAACTTACCATATTCTTCTTCAATCAGATCACCATAGTTTTCTCCGCTATTTCAACTGCATATGATCTCGTTATATTAAGTTTATGTAATATTGTATATCTTTCAGGTCTAACTCTCTTCGCATATATAATTGCGTTTATTATATCATCTTTAGGTATCCCTAGATCTTTATAATTTATGGGGCTTCCAGCATCAGATAAACGCTGTCTAATATATCTCCAATCCATATCATGTAGATATGACATGAGGATTGTGCCCACCCCCACCTGTTCCCCATGAAGTGCGTGTTTACTTGCATACAAATCCAGGGCATGACTAAATAAATGTTCTGAGCCGCTGCATGGCCTACTACTACCCGCAATCCCCGCTGCTACACCATCACTTATTAAGGCCTCTACCAACGTTCTAATGCTCTCTTCATCACCCTCCCCAATTCCTCTACTATATTTCGATACTAACCTAGCTCCTAACAATGCCAGATTTGCAGCGTATTCTCCATAATACTCGCCTTTTTCTTCATGCGCCAACCTCCAATCTGCGACGGCGGTAAACTTCGCTAAGGCATCACCAACTCCGCTTGATATTAATCGTTTAGGGGCTTTCACTATAATATCTAAATCAACTAATACTACGTATGGAGGTTTTACCTTATATGAATATGCCCTATGTTTATCCTTTATAGAGGCGAACTGGCTAGCTATCCCATCATGGGAAGGGGCGGTTGGTATACTTATAAATTCTATTTTATTCCTGAATGCAATAAACTTAGCTACATCAATAGTCTTACCGCCACCGAATCCGATTATAAATCTTATATCATCATATAATTTCCTTTCTAAAACTTCAATCTGTCTCCACGTCGCCTCATTTACTATATATGTCGGCCTACTAATTAGTTCCTTGCTTAGATATCGTGAAAATATTTTCGTATATATATTAGGTCCTGTGAAGAAGGAAATTTCATCTATAGGTATATTTAATTTATCTAATATGCTAGATAAGTTGCTAATCAATTCTTTACCAATTAAAATATGGTAAGGAAGATCCATCCAATGGAATTTCCTGTCGATAGTCATTCAACAAAAATTATATAATATTAACCTTTTTATACCCATCGTCTATTATTTGATGATTGAGATAGTGATAAGCATGAATCGAGTATATTCTACTGGGACTACGACAGTAGCTATTAAATGTAAAGATGGTGTCGTAATCGGAGCTGATACTAGGGTTACATCAGGGTATTTTATTGCCCATAAAAAGGGTAAAAAGATATTTATGATAAAACCGCATATAGCGGTTACAATCGCGGGGGTAGTCGCAGATGCCCAAGCTGTAATCGAGGAACTGAAGTTTCATTTAAATTATTATGAAAATATGTATGCAAGGAGTTTGTCAGCAAAGTCTGCGGCTAACTACCTTAGTTTAATATTATTTTCAAGTAGATCATATCCCCTAATAACGGAGATCATCGTTGCAGGAAAAGATGGCGATGGATATGGAATATATAAACTTGACCCCCTAGGTTCATTAATTAAAGACGATTATACTGTATCAGGATCTGGATCGATGATTGCTATAGGGATACTGGAAGCAGAGTATAAACCAGATATTATAGTAGAGGAGGGTGTCAAACTAGCTATAAAGGCGTTAGTATCCGCGATGAAAAGAGATATAGCAAGTGGTGATGATTTCTCAATAGCGGTTATTACTGAAGAGGGCTACAAGGAACTATCGATTGAAGAGAAAGAAAGAATTATGAAAGAACTGGCTCTAAAGACTTAGAAGAGTAATATTTAAATATATACTATTGTTTCAATATTAGATAATAGGAACGTAGGAGTTTGTTCTCATCCTATATACTAAATGCAAGGTTATGAATTATGATAAAGAATAATTTACATAAAGTCTCTATAGAAATACTACATAAACTATCACAGACCACTGAAGTAACTAGGATAACATATGAAGGACCCGCAATTGCAATATATACAAAATCTCCTGAAGTATTCATCGAGAACCCTGTATTAATCAGCGAATTAGCCACAAAATTTAAGAAAAGGTTATTGCTACGGTCGGAGCCTGACGTCAGGCTTGATATAAATAATGCTATCGATATACTATATGAGATTCTTGAAGCTAAAGGTTTCAGCAGAAGCGAGATCCACATATTTTTCGATTCAATTAGAGGTGAGGTACATATTTTCCTTCCCAAATATCTGCCTGGAGATATCCTTAGGGAGGTTACTATAGATATCGTTAAAAGAACGAAGTGGATACCTAAATTCAGGGCATATTACTATGAAATTCCCCACGTATATAAAATGATCTATTCGGCATTAGTTATGAAGGGTGGGGAGAGAGTCAGCCAGAGGATTCTCTCAAACATAGGCGAAAGAATATTTAGATCCCCCATCAATCCAAGTCAGGATATTAGGATCGTAGGATTGGGAGGGGTTCAAGAAGTCGGTAGATCGGCGATCTTAGTGGAAACAAGCGAAAGTAAAATTTTATTAGATTTCGGTGTTAAAGTAGGGTCTCAAAGAAGATCCGAGTATATGCCTAGAATCGATGCATTAGATTTAATCTTAAATGATTTAGATGCCGTTATATTAAGCCACGCACATTTAGATCATTCTGGGTTGATTCCTTTACTATATAAATTTGGGTATAGAGGACCGGTATACATGACTGAACCTACGTTACCTCTAACTGTGTTGCTTCTTAAAGACTTTATAGACATTGCCGAGAAAAGTGGCTTCACCCCTTTATATAACGATAATGATATCAGGGAAATGATCAAACATACAATTATATTAAGATATAATCAAGTTACAGATATATCACCGGATATAAAGTTAACATTTTCAAATGCTGGGCATATCTTAGGATCTGCGCTGACTCATCTCCATATCGTTGAAGGTATCTACAACATTTTATATACGGGAGACTTTAAATTTGGTAGAACAAGACTTCTCGAACCAGCGTATCACGAATTCTCTCGTGTAGAATCTCTTATAATTGAAAGTACATATGGAGCGAGGAATGACATTCTGCCTCCTAGAAGAGAGGTTGAGAGATTTTTCGCTGTGGAAGTTAAAAAGGTTTTGGATAGAAAGGGTAAAATATTGATACCTACACCAGCTGTAGGAAGGGCTCAGGAAATGCTTGCAGTAATCCACTCTCTCATTAATTCTAAGGATGAAGAATATAGAATTCCAGTGGTTCCAGTATATATCGACGGTATGATAGATGATGCAAATAAGATACACATCATGTATCTCGAGTATTTAAGTAATGCGATTCG
>DQXH01000050.1 GCA_011043415.1 Thermoprotei archaeon
CAGCATTATTATTTATAGTTAGAAAATAAAAGTTTTAGCTAGATTACAGCCGATGATATGGTGGGCCCGCCAGGATTTGAACCTGGGACCTCCCGCGCGTCAGGCGGGCGTCATAACCTCTAGACCACGGGCCCATATTTTCTAGCATTAGTTAATTCATAGAGTAGTTTTAAAATTTTTATGGGTCTTATATCTTAATTCTTTTAATACTCCTAAAAGAATATAAATGATTGAATAATACATTGCTAAATTAGAGTTATATGCTTTTGGGGGCCCGTCGTCTAGTGGTAGGACGCCGCCTTGGCATGGCGGAGGCGCGGGTTCGATTCCCGCCGGGTCCATCATCTATTATTATTTATAAATTTTAATTTCAATAGAATCAAGGTCTTGAATTCTTATGATCCTATCTTTAAGACCTAAATTTATTAGTAATTCACAGGATTTACAAACCTTTCTTTTAGACGGAAAGCCACAATAAATACATTTATGCAATTTTTCTTCCTCTCCATATTCAGAAAGCTTTTCAGCTATATGTAATATATTGTATACTATTCCAGGCCTATCCTTTTCAAGTTCCTCAATGAATACCCTGACTTTATTTCTAAGGACTGTGGGTCTATAGGGACAATGCTCTGGATAGTATTCAAGTCCCTTTAACTTAGCATATAATATAATTTCTTCTTCTCTAATGTATTTGAGTGGGTAGATTCTGGGAGTAAAGTTCTCTATTTCTGTTCTTTTAGATATAATATGGGTTATGTTACCTTGAATAATATTTAGTAGTAATGTCTGTGCTACGTCATATGCATTATGGCCCGTGAATATACATGCTAACCCGAATTTATTTCCTATTATATCTAGTAACCTCCTTCTCAGAACCCCACAGTATGTGCATGCTAACTTGGCGTCTCCTAGGAAGTCTATGATTTCATTTAATGTTATTCCAAAGAAGTCTTTAAAACTGACTTTGACATACTTCAAACCTAATTTTCTCATAATGGATTCTGCATACTTTAATGAGAATTCTCGATAACCCTTAATACCCTCGTCAACCAGAATTCCAAGTATGCTTTCTGAAGGATTCTTAAGCATCTTTCTTATGATATAAGCCATTACTACGCTGTCTTTTCCACCCGATACAGCGAGACCTATCTTAATATCCGGCTTCAGGAAACTCCTTATAGTTTTATGAACCTTCTTCTCTATACTCCTTATAAAATGATTTTTACATAGATTCTCACCCGAATACTTTCTAATATAAATCGCGGGCTTACTACAGTAGCTGCATCTTATGCTCATCACGTATCTAAATTAGAGTTTACGTCAGTTGCTTAAATATAGTTTACAATACTATCATTCAATGGAGAATGATAATGAATGGGTATGTATACGACTTATTGGGTAACTTTACAAGAGCTATAGATAGTTATATAAGTCAGGTTAAAGAGCTATTGATACATTTAATATGGAAAGCACTTGATATACTATTGTTTATAAGTAGACCATTATACATATTGCTATTTGTAGTAGGAATTATAGGATATGCTTTTCCGGGTAGTATAAGTTATAGGGCACGTAAAATTATATGGGGGAGTATAATACTAATGATATTCACTGAATTCATATTTCCTCTAATTAGAGGAACTTTCTTAACGCCCGCGTAAAATAAACCATTAGTATTTAAAACCTATGATACCACCTAAAGAACTAATATATCTACCGATACTATCATCCAGTTCCACTATCTCAATGTTAATACAATTTTCGTATGCGTTATATATCAGCTCAATCAAATCAGGTTTCTCTAAGATTAGACTCTTTAAGACAATTATCTCATATACCATACCATAACGAACACCTTTATCAACCTCATCATACCCGTAAACTACTTTTTTAAACCTATCTTTATTAATTACCTCATCATATAAGTGAACTATTTTAACATATTTATTCGGTAGTTCTTTGATCTCTTTACTTTTAAGTAATGATAGAATACCTGATAAATCAGGGTTAAAATCTCCATAAACAACTTTATCAACATATTTAGCAAACTTCTTAACCAGAAACTTGACGCCGGTATTAAAACCCCCTAATATATATGCACCTTTTCGACGCATTTTACTTAATAGATACCTTATTTCCTCTATATCCTCACTTAATCCTGACCCTTGTATATCAGAGTAAGGTATATATTTCTCAAGTAGAATATGGATATGATCAGATATACTTGCAACTAAATAGCCCGTTATGTCGAGAATCAATATCCCTAAACCAACTCTCTCCCTTCTCTTGCTGAAAAAAGTGCTCAGATCTACATCTGTTATAATCCATATAGTATCATTAACATTTATATCGCCACCAAGCTTCTTCCCGATTAAATCAGTGTAGCTTGACCTGAGTACTTGCCCAGTTATTCTTATAGATTTTAAGTTATGGGATAAATATGTGGCGAGTGGTTTGAGTAATACATCTACATAAACCCGGTCCATCCGTGTATATGAACTTTTGTCACCGACCTTCTCCTGCCATCCCACTTTCAACATAATGTTTGCATTTCTTTTGGTTAGGAGATGATAAATTATGAGAATATCTAGTTCATCTTCAATTAGAATATGATAACTATTATATTCCTTTAAATATTCCTTCAATAACATTATTCAAGTGACAGTACTCTAATTCCTTCTGGTATGCGTACAATCGATCCTTTCCTCAACCCAACAATAGTTTTGATACCTTTTTTACTACATAGATCTATAAGTCTCTGTGTAATTATACCGTCCAATACAATTGTATCTAATTCTTCTTCAGACCTCTCTAGGTAGCTTATTAACTCACTTATTGGTACTTTATCCTTAATTTTACCGTCTTTAATCAATGCGGCTTCTAACTTACCATAAACCTCTTCAATATATTTTTTATATGGTCTGATATCATCCCTCTCTTCAATTAAGAATAGACCTATAGGCTTCTTATTTTCTAATGCTACCTTGATCTCATCGTATTTCAAATCTTCTACCTCTTTCCCTTCCGGAGCCATCGCTACATAATCTATTCTTAAAGTTTGAAGAAGCTTCTTTAAATTAAGCAGTCCTCCTCTATCTCCATCTAAAAACGCGGTGACCTTTTTGCCTTTGACTAGTTTTACGATCTCCTCAGGGATCCTCCCGCCACCGATACTCAGTACATTCGTAATCCCATATTTAACTAAGTTTGCTACATCCGCCCTACCCTCAACTAGAATTATTTCGTCAGCTTCTTTAATACCTGGTCCAGCAGCCAATTTTTCCTTACCAATCTTGACACTCATAATATGCTTATTTTGCATATGCTTTCTCAACGTATCAAGAATCTCCTCCGCTTTAGGTACTTTACTTAGCCTCCAGCTTTCAAGGATATCTAATGCCCTTTTCACTATTCTTTTAATCTTCTCTTCACGTACATCATACAGCCTTTTAAACTTAAATTTAGCCTTATATGGTCCAACTTGATCTACACTCTCAACCAAGGCGGCTATCAATGCGGCTGCTTCGATCTCCTTAGTAGTAGTAAGTCTAAGTATTCCTACTGTCCTTCTATCTTTAACTTCCATATGTACGGGGGTGATACGGCCTATTTTACCAGCTTTAGCTAGTTCTCTCAGGTCAAAAGTAGGTCCAAAAATCCCTTCAGTCTGTCCGAAGATAGCACCTACAATATCACTTTTCTCTACAACACCATCAATCTCAAACTCAAATTCAATAATATATTTTATATATTCCTTCTCCTCCTCTGAATATTCCTCCACCATTATCTCTACACCTCTAAATCTCTACTCTTATACATTATGTATATGTACTCATATGAATATCCTCCAAGCTTATTAATTAATGCTTTAAATATACCGTGGATCTCCCTACCATATTTATTTGTAAGCTTCTTTATTATATTACGCTCTCTACCTAGTATTTTATATCCACCTAGATCCCTTAATTTAGTTTCTATCACTTTCTTAATTCGCTCGCCTTCTAAATCAAAGTCTGTTAAAATTAAAACGTATCTTTTATCATCAATATTTAAAACTTTTTTAAGATCACTATAGAGAACTATATCTATATCTCTTCTGAGTGGGAGATACCTTCTAATAATATTTAAATCACGATTCCCCTCCACTATAATTAAGGTATTTTTTGGTAGAGATCTGAAGACCTCAATTATCCGGACATAGTCTTCAATACTTTTTTCAACCTCTTTCGTACTCTATCACCTTAAATTAATATATTTATCGCCCGCGTCCAACCCTCTCAGCGTCATCGATGGCATATTGCCTTCTCCGCCGAGGCCCTCACGCGGGCTCTAGGGATATTGTCCGTGTAGAGGGTACCCCCACCATCATTAATCCGGTAGGTCCGCCGGAATCTACACGGTCTATATCCCAATATAGTGATTTATTATTACAGTTTATTAAATGAAATACTCATTAAATAGCTTTTTAACATCAATCTCTAGGCATGCTATAGGAACCTCTAATTTGAAATTTAATAATACATCTGGATGAATCTCTCCGATTACACCGCAATCAGTCTCATTATAATATATTTTACCTACTCTTCCGGGTATGAAGCTACTATGCTTTATCGGATTAATTGTATATCCCTTCTTATTATAAATCATCATTATAGAATCCAGCACCGCTTTAATATCATTATACGATACATTTGGTCCCGCAATCGCACATGCTAAATGCAACTCACCTTCAATATTCGATTTATTAAAAACATATCCAATTTCAAATATCTTCTGAGGATACTCCTCCTTTTTACTGATTTCCAAACTTTCTAGTAGCTGAGGAATTATCCACGTTCTTAAGACTTTATACGATGGAGTTTTAGAGTGCTCAACCTCGAGATAATTATTTTCATGGAAATTCATTCTGTTATACAGTATATCTAAGTTGCTTAAATGAGAATGTATCGTTTCTTGAAAACCTAGCCCAACTAATGTATCGACAATCTCTTCTATAATTATGGTTCTTGTATCTAGTGACCCGATTGTGAAGAAAATATTTAAATCAGGTTTAAGCTTCCAGAAACCATACCCTATCGCTATATCCTCTATGATATCTACAGGATGTAATATATCGATTCTATAAGGTGGGATGATAACTTTAATTTTCTTACCTGAAACTGATTTAACACCCAACCTAGAGGCTTCAATAGAGGATATTATATCATTAAGTGAGAGGTTTAAGCCCAGGAGCCTATTTACATCATCTATATCTATCTCAATCTCATCATACTCTAGTTTTGGAGTATTATATATACCTACTTCAGGATCATTAATTTGAGTTAAATATAATTCAGCCCCGTAATCGTGTAGTGTAGCAGCTAGGATATCTATAGTTTTCAAAACTAAATTAAAGTCTATACCAGTAACGTCAATAAATAGGTTCCTAGTATCCACCGTAACAATAGTATCAATACCATTTATTATAGGTGGAAATGATAATACTTTACCCTCACGATCGATTAATATGGGATACTGAGATACTCCCTCAAGTATATATCCATATTCGATACCCTTCGGGTGATAAGCTAAAATATCATGTATACTCATCTCTGTATTCGATTCTAAAGGAATAAATTTAAAATCGGAGTCTACAGTTTTATACTTCACAGGAAATTTTATAATGTCGAAATTGTGTAAACCTATCGAAATTTTCCTTCTTTTTCTACCTATCCCTTGATGAAGATCCTCCTGAAACTCTATTAACTCAGTTAGTAAAGCCTCATCTAAATGGATATTTTTAGCGACTAAGGTCGCAATATATGGTCTCACATTTTTAACTGAACTTTTAACTGTAACCGAGTATTTCTTTGAGAACGAATTGTTGATATTATATTTTATAATCCCTCTCTCTAAATTCTTTAAACCTTTATACGTCCTTAAAATACCTATCAGAGTCCCATAATCAGGTCTATTAGGATTATACTCGATCTTAATATATTCATCAGTTACATCTTCAATATCTACACCTATCCATGCAATCCACTTTTTAAACTCACTTGGATCCTCGTCAATATAGTTTCTAAGTCTATCGAATTCGATAGTAATAACAGGCATGCTATACACCCTTCTCTACTGACAATTTTCTAAGCCATCCTAAATCATTCTTATATATGACCCGTATATCATTTAAATCATATTTTAACATTAGTAGTCTTTCTAATCCTAACCCCCATGCAAGCACAGGCCATTTAACACCTAACGGAAGCGTGACCTCTGGTCTAAATATACCCGCACCACCTAATTCAAGCCACTTTCCAATTTTATCTACGTAAATAGATGGTTGTAATGATGGTTCAGTATAGGGGAAGTAACTAGGCCAGAACTTTACTTTATTATAACCCATACGCTTATAGAAATACTCGATAATTCCTAATAACCATCTTAAATTAGCATTAGGGTGAATCACTATTCCATCCACTTGCATAAATTCTACTAAATGCTTATAGTCTACAGTCTCATTTCTAAATACGCTACCTATACAGAATATCTTATCCGGCTTTTCACCAGTTTCATATAGGGCTCTTACGGTTACTGCAGTTGTATGTGTTCTTAATACTAACTTCTTAGCCTCATTTAACGACCAGGTATATCCCCACCCTTTTGATCCAGTTATCCAGCCGTTTTCATGAGTTTTCTTAATAGGCTCTATTAATTCGGGATAGGGAATGACACCGTAACTAGGTTCTTTAATATAGAATGTATCTTGCATATCCCTAGCCGGATGATCCTGAGGCTGAAATAACATATCGAAATTTATAAACGATAATTCAATTAATGGCCCAGTAGCCTCTCTAAAGCCTAATGCTAAGAAGATCTCCCTCACCTCTCTAATTAGCTCATGCATAGGATGAGCCCTTCCAGGATATACCCGATATACCTCGGCATTTAGATCATACGGCTTAAATTTTCTTCCAATCCACAACCTTTTCTTAATAATTGTAGGGGAGAGAGAAGTAATCCACTTACTTTCAAGATACTCAATAATTTTAGAGTAGTCTCCCGTTATTTCAATATAAATATCTTTAATTCTTCTGATTTTAAAGAAACCTGGTCTCTTTAATAATTGATCCAATAATTTCTTCTTAGCTATATCTAAATCAGCAATCTTTAGACCTTCTTTATCCAAGACCTCCTTAACAAACTGAAACTTAAAATTCATTTCTTGATCCAATTCTCTACGTAGTATTTTAATATATACGGTTTTATCGATCTTTTTAAAATCTATTATTTTACTGTTATATAAAATCGATAGCCCAGCCTTGAAATCGTCCTCATCGAGTTCAGTTAATTTATTCCTTAATTCTGATAGAGGGACTTCATTACCCGGATAAGATTTTAGAATATTGAAAATTTTTTCTTCAGGTAGGGAACCCAGCTCCTTTAGTTTAAAGCCCGGGTATATATAGTCGAATTCTTTAGAAAATTTTTTCACCAACTTTAATCGTTCTAACTCTTCAATTTTAGAGAGTATATAGTCTCTAGTTACATTTAAGATATTGGCTAATTCATCTACTGATATATATTTTCTTCCTTTTAGCAACCTATCTAATTCACTCATTCTATCTCACTATCACACATTGTATAACTATTAAAAAATATTAGGATAATAATACCCAAAATATATTATTGAAACTATATGTCTGAAGAATATAAGGTTACACCATGGGAAGTTACTGGAGAAGTTGATTATGAAAAACTGATTAGAGAGTTTGGAGTATCTCCATTGACAGATGATTTAGTATCAAGGTTCAGGAAAATATTTGGAGAGTTACCATCCGAGATATCAAGAAAATTATTCTATGCACATAGAGACTTTGATGTAATTCTAGATAAGGTGGAGAGTGGTAAGAAAATATACTTGTACACAGGGAGAGGGCCTTCTGGACCTATGCATATAGGGCATCTATTTCCTTTTGTATTCACCAAGAAACTTCAAACAATGCTAAATACGGAATTATTCATCCAAATCACTTCAGACGAGAAATTCCTTTACCATAGAAATATCGGGAGAGAAGAGATATTCGAATATACAATAGATAACATAAAAGATATCTTGGCACTAGGTTTTGATTATAAAAATACATATATCATTGATGATTTAAGAGCTATCCAGTATTTATATCAAATAGCCGTCTCTGTAGCAAAAAGGGTAACGTTTTCGACTGCTAAGGCAGTCTTCGGATTCACCCACGATACCAACATTGGAATGATATTCTTCATGTCTATTCAAGCAGCTCCTTCATTTATAGGTTACTTTATTAACGATAAATATGAGGGATGCCTAATTCCGGCAGCAATAGATCAGGATCCATATTGGAGAGTAACTAGAGATATAGCAACCAAGATAAAATTACCGAAACCTGCCCAAATTCACGGTAAACTTCTTCCCGGATTAAAGAAAGGAATAAAAATGTCTGCTTCCATACCCGAAACATCTATATATCTGTCAGATAGCCCAGAAGCAGTTAAAAAGAAGATTTGGGAGGCGTATACTGGAGGGCAGCCCACTATAGAACTTCAAAGAAAGTACGGAGGAGACCCTGATAAATGTGTCGTGTTCTCATACTTTAAATTCCTATTTGAGGATTCGGATGACAAGCTTAGAGAGAGATATGAAGCATGTAAATCTGGTGAATTGACTTGCGGCGAATGTAAGAGGGAGTTAATTGATAGAATTAATAAATTTTTAGAGGAGCATAGGAGGAGAAAGGAGAAGATTACCGATGAGTATATAGAGAAGTATTTAATAAACAATAAGGTGGACTTAGAGAATCATATTAGACAATATAAGTTACTAAGATAGACGTCTACCCCATGAATCATATTTCTCTACTCTAACGTGTGTTGAACTAATTTTCTCTCCTTCCTTTGTTTCGACTAGGTTAATCACGTATATAGCTAATGGCTTTAATCCTTTCAAGACCCTTATCTCATTAATTTCCTTAGCCCTTGGATACGTCTCCGTACTTACCACAATTATATCTATATCTTCTAACTCTATCGCTGGTCCATACGGATCATCAATTTTGAAGATCTCAATATGTTTTCCAGAGGCCTTGCGAATACTTTTAAGTAGATTCACTAGATTCTCTTTCCGCTTCTCATACTTTATAATATCCCTTCTTTTTGTACTTCGAGCGAAAGAATCACTAGTTAATCCAATTAAAATCCTATCACCTAGATTGATAGCTTCAATTAACAATTTAACATGGCCTCCATGTAACTCCTCGAAAGTACCACCTAATATTACAGTAGCCATCTCAAAATTACATATTAACTATTATTATAATAAATTAAATTTAGGGTTGTAGTTAATTCTTGATTTTGTAGAATCATGATATCCGATACCGAATTAGAGAAATATCTAACAGCAGGGAAGATAGCTAAAAAAGCTTTAAAATACGCTCGAGATTTGATGGCAGGGAAAAAGAAAATAAATTTGTATACTTTGTGCGAAAAAATAGAAAGATTGATTATAGATCATGGGGCGATCCCTGCATTCCCATGTAATGTTTCATATAATGATATAGCAGCACATTATACTCCTATTGAAGCGGATACATCGATAGTCTTTAATGAAGGAGTTTTAAAGATCGATGTAGGCGTTATGGTTGATGGATATATCGCTGATACTGCTATCTCTATTGCGAGAGGAAAGGATTATGAATATCTCGCCAAGATGAATCTAAGGATTTTAAACGAAGTATTAGAATATTTTAAACCGGGTGTAAAGCTCGGTGAAATAGGGAGATATGTTGAGAGTGAGGCTAAAAAGATGGGATTGAAACCTATTGCCAACTTATCAGGTCATAAAGTAGATAGATATGATTTACATGCAGGTAAAAACGTGCCCAACGTATACGAACCTTTTTCACCAACTATTAAGGAAGGAGAAGTCTATGCTGTAGAACCTTTTCTAACATTTGACAAATATAGTGGATACGTTAAACCAGGCAAGACGATAACAATATTCTCTCTTAAAAAAATAAAACGGATAAAGAAGAATAGAGAGCTAGATGAATTTAAAAATAAGATTTATAATACACGGCGTTACCTACCCTTTACACCTAGATGGTTTTATAAGGATTATGGAAAAGAAAAGACCTTAGAATTCATTAGAATACTTAAATCAGAGAGGTTTTTAAATGAATACCCCGTACTCATTGAAGAATCAGGAGGAGTAGTTTCACAATATGAACATACTATTATAGTCCTTGAAAAAGGGAGTATCGTTACGACTATTTAACTCTCTTTTCCTCCATTGAGTATATTCTATATATTCTAAGTATCCCACCACAGCGTTCACACTTCTCTCCTGTGGTTTTTGATATGAAATCATCCTCTTTAAAGTTCCTGACGTACTTAAACCCGCATCTCACACATATCAACTCTGTTTTAATTATAGGCTTAGAAAGTTTCATGGCGGAACTTCTTTTCAAAATATCACTAAACAGCAAGAAGATTATAAACAGTATTAGTAATATTAGGATTACACTATTAAGGGATAGATCGCCTATGAAATATACAATATAATTTATCATTATAACACACCTATGCTATTGCCTACGCCTGCTATAATTATTTCATCATTCTCCTTTGATTCACTTAATATGATGTGATCAATCCTGGAGATTATATTTTTTATCGAATCTGCAATATCCTTTTTTATTGTTGTTATGGCTTCTAAAAACGATTCTTTAATTACAAGGGCTATAATTGGAATATTATATTTAGTGACCTCTTCCTCGATTTTAAACTTCTCGACGCCTATACCTCCTATCGCAGCTCCAACTCCCTCTGCAACACTTCCACTTTTCTCTCCTTCAAGTTTTAATGCGGCATCGATCATTATAACTAATTTTATTTCACTTCCATCATTCTTGCGATTTTCAATTAATCTCTTTATAGCCTCACCTGGTTTACCAACATTTCCACCCGGACCCTGTGCTTTTACAACATGAAGTATCCGATTATTTCTTTTGATTGTATATACATCTGTATCTTTTACATAATCTTTCTTTATATCTATTAAGTAGCTCGCCTTGTCATGAATTAAATTATATGCTACTAGAGGACCAATTGAATCACCTATAGGAGTCCCGAATTTAAAAGCAGTTACAGCATGTAAATATGCTTTTGCTTCATTAAATAATAGGGGAACTAACATCTGAAGCTGAGCCACCAGATAAAAATTACCCGTTTTTTTAGCTAAGAGGTAGTAATGTTCAAGAACCTTATATAACGTGTTCAAGGCCAGGGTTGCTTCAAGCATATTGCCTATGTTCCTTATTTTATATTCTAATGTCTTCTTTGTAATTAATTTTTTTATATCATTTAAGAATTTATTTTCCCTTAAATTTAGTATATGCTCAAGTTTTCTAACAATTCCAGCAGGATCCAGCGACTCTGGTTGGATCATGAAGCTATTAATTAATCTATCAACCTCCAGTTCCAAATCCTTTCTCTCAGAGTATTTTTTAATTTCGTGTAAAGTGTCTTTTCTTGCCATGGTTCTCATGACATTGAGCTGCTTTATTAACCCACCAACCTCAATTAGTGCTATATGAAACTGTATTCTTTGGCCGAAGAATATTAAAATTAAGAAGAGAAGCAGATAAAGTGATTGGATTATTAAGTTGTATTCATCTCCCCCGATCTGGAGTATTAAATTAATTACTAGCATGTAATTCATTACCCTTTATTTATAGACTATCTAAATAATAAATAAAAATTATTTAAAAATGAGGTGGAGTAGCAGCACTCCGCTTTCACGGGGGCTCCCGCACCCCGCTACTACGGAGCGACACGCGGCTTGACTTCCGGGTTCGGAATGAGACCGGGTATTTCCCGCGTGCTATGGCCGCTACTCCACCCCAACTACATTTTATATAAGACTTCTATTTTAACTTTATTTTATTATTATCATCATTAAATAATATAAAATGGAGAAAGATCTGGAAGCGTGTATAAGGCTTTTAGGTTTGGATAAGAAAAGAGAATATGTTAATGAGTTATCTAGAGGAGTCGTTACATATGAAACATTCTATCACCTTTATAGAAAATTTGGCAAAAGTTTTTTACTTGCATTTAAGAATATAGATAAAAAGAACTCTAGTAGAATTGTTATTTATGATAAAGAGAAGGGATTAAGACTCTCCTTATCTACATACCTAGGTACACATGCAGAGTATATCGTTATTCCAGACGCTCCCTATTGTGGATGTATGTCTAGATATCCTACAGCAATTATTAGAAGGAAAATATGTCCTCATATCGTTGGATTCTGTCTTGATTACATTTTGAAAGAGATTACAGAAATATACTTCGAGGAAGAAAGTTTAGAGATATTGACAAGGATTTATAAGGCTATGCTTAAATAATTTAAATACTCCTTTTCTTAATATTGTTCTAGACTGGAAATGAATTTAAACGTGCTATATGATTTAATAAAATTTACTGTTGGTATGTTATTTTCATTAGTATTGCTTATAATATTCTACTACGAGTATTATAAACAAAGGAAAAAGACCTAGCTACTCTAATTTATAAATTGTAGAATATGCTCTTAATCTTATGCTAGGCATATCACCGCCGAATAGTAGTGGTGTAATATCAACGTACCCAGCTTTAATATATATATGATCTCCTACTTTAATCTCGTCTTTAGCATATTTAGTTAGATCTCCTCTCAATATTAATTTGAAAGGCGTACCATCTTGATCTTCAGCAATATAATATTTAATATCTGCAAATTCACCTATTTCGAAAGGACCATCGACGAGTTTAGCGGCTATATTTATAATCTTATCTTCCAACGTTATTTTATTGATTGTGACTTCTTTAATCTTTAATCTTACATCTAACACCTTATCCACCTTTTCTAGAATTGTGGTATCGTCGCAGAAGATATAGATAGCATCTCCCTTAACACTTGCTCGAAATAAACTTATTGCTAATACATCGCCCTCAGCTATATCATGTAATTTTTTTATTGCATCATCGATTAATACTAATGTAGCTTCCTTCTCCTCATCAGCAATTAGAATACTTTGAGTATACTTATTTCGATCCGGTAAATATCTTATAATTCCCTTAGAGATTACCATACCGTATATCCTTAACAGATTTAATCCAGGTTTTACTGATTTTAGATCAGAGTCTTTAAGGATTAAGGGAACTTCTATCGACTTATCCTCGATGATATAAGAGTTTCTATTAATATGAATCTCAACATCTCCAAACTTATTAACTTTAACCCGCCCAAGGAATATTATAATGTTTTGCCCCGGTGAGACCCATTGATATTCATTAATTACCTTACGCCACAACACTACTCTTTTAAAAATATCACCATATCCCATAAGGAAGGAAGCCATCTCAACAGACTCATCATTGACTTTAACTATCTTTCTTCTAAGACCACTTAATACTTTTCCATACACGTTTGTCAATGTATACCTTGACAAATCCGCATTTAAAGGTGTTAAGAATTTTGTATATTCAGGAAGAACAACGTCACCTTTATATTGTTTAATTAAACTTCTTTTAGGCACATGGATCTCTAATCCTCCTGATAAACTTGAACGTGTATATGCACCGTGGATCTCTATTATAGAACCTTCGAATACACCTTCATCTTTTAAATCTTCAATACTTCTACCCCAAAACAATATTGGTAATATGGCTGATTCATCCATAATTCCTCCTCGTGTTAATACAACGTCATTATACTTCTCAGTAGGCTTAAGCCATAATATTCTACCTATAATACTTATATTTGATAAGCCTTCAATCAGCTCGACAAATTTTACTCTCCGCTCAATAGGACTTTTAATAGAGACCCCTAATTCAATCATGATTAGATATATAGCGGTTTTTCTGGAAATTTTATATTCATTGATTTTATCCTCAATCATCATAATAAGTTTATCCCTAGTTAGATCCGGCCTTTTACTCAGAATGATGTTAATTAATTCATCTTCACTTAACTCCATATAAAACACCTATTTTTCTCCACTAATATCAGTAACGTGGATCCTGATCCTAGATATTTTCCTAGGCACACCTCTTACATTTTCTCCCTCAACCAAATCTATTTTAATCTCATTGAATACGATGTTATTCCTCCCATATAATTCTTTAAGAAAGTTCGCGACACTTACGGCCTTACTAATATTGTTACCCATAGCTTCAATTACCAACTTCTTATATCCTCTGTCAAGAAGCTTGAGGCATACATTCAAGTAAAACGTCATGTTCTTTTTACCTACATATACAGTTGGAACCTCGAACTCCATCGATATGTCCCTCCACTAATTTATTCAAATAATGATAAGCGCTAAATTTAATAGTATAACCGATAATATTACTGATACAGTAGTAAAATATTTTAATATCTTCTTTGTGTATTTGAATGCCTTAACAGTCATTGCACTTAAGTGCTTTATTGCATTATATCCGATGATCTTCATCTCGATCTCATGAGTGTATATATATCCTTCTCCAGCATATAGATTAGATTCAATATCGTCAAATAAAATTGATATGGCAGAGAGCACTCTTCTCCGAATATTGGGGCTCTCACCTAGAGTTCTATAACCCCCTTCAATTACCTCATGTGCAGTAACTTCATGGGTATCTGTAGTAATAACTACAACCTGATCTAAATATTTATCTAGGACCATATTCTCTATTTGTTTTTTTAGTTCAGAATGTAAATTGTTCGAATCAAGCACTATAATTCCATTTCTATTTAGGGGGGTTTCAAAGACAATTATACCTATTCCATTAGACCCTAAACCATCCTTTGGGGAGATATCAGGTAACTCTATTTTATTGATATAATATTTAAAGGGATATAAATCCAAGTTTTTCGCCTTCTCCAATGCTTTTAACCCGCTCTGAAGTATTTTCTCAATGATCTCTTCACTCATTTTAAATTTCTTATCTACTAATGAATTATGAGAATCAACCACTATAACATTTTTATAACCTAGTTTTCTACCAGCATTCTTCAACACGTCAGCGATATCATACGGTATATCTTCCATATAAAGATACTCTAGAAACAATATAATAGATTCATCCATCCTCATATACTTAATAGTAGCATCATCTTCACTATAGACATGAATATCACTTATTCTCTTAAAATGTGTCATATTTTTAATCTCAATTACTTTATTTGCTATATCATCCATTTCTTCATGCGAAGCAAGATCCCTATCATGCGTAGATGGACCGCGCATGACTACCGTCAAAAGACCATTATTCATATATAATAGCCTAGATATATATGCTGGGAAATTGCTACTTCCCAGATTTTTAAAGGGACCGAAGTGAAAATATGGTACCATAATATATGATTTTCGATTCGATATACTAGGAAATAAAATCGAGTCTATTATGATCTCAGCATTACTAGATTTCTTATATAGAATTCTATCAAGATGTGAAGGGTCGTTCAGGAGCCATGAGTCGATAAATCCTCTTAAATATTCAAAGATGCTTTCCTTTTCATATTTATAGCCTATTCTCTTAATTGAATATAATGTTGTAAATCCTATAACAAGTCCTAGTGTTAAGCTGGCAATCGCCAATAGAAAATATTTGAGGAAATAAACTGTGGAGGAGACGACGATTAATGCTTTAATAATAGATATTATGCCCCCATGATACTCGCCGTCGTATAATGTAGATCCCAGGACAATAATTTCATAAGGAACTATACCTAATATTATAATTGATTGTACTGGCAGTAATATATTAGTTATTAATCCTATTAGTGTAGAAATTATCATAAGAAGGATCATGGCTAGGTTTTCGAATGATGAGAATGCGAGTAATCTCCTTATACAGTAGAACCTTCTATCTCGATCCGCTAAAACTGTATACAAGTAACCTTCAGTTAATATCAGATAAATAAGTGGAACGACCCCTAGAAAAATAGATAAATAATCTATTGGATGTAGCATTAGAATTAAACAAATGTATAATAAATATGATAACACGAATAATATTATATTTCTTAAAAGAGACCCTACTGTAAATAACCTCTCATAAATCTCAATTAACTGAGTTATATCGCTCATGAACTAACTTATCCTACTGGAAAGAAGAATCTTATAATTAGTGATATAATTACAAAGACCGTCGCACCTATTGTTAAGTATAATGGATCCACTTTAATTCCAGAGATACTATCTTCAAAGAACCTAAGAAGACCTGCCGCACTCGCGGGAGGTGGGGCTTCTCTCCTTCTCCTTTGTGACATAGAGACACCTACTATAATTACTTTATTTTTAAGCTATAAATATTTAGTAACTAGTGTAATTGATTTTAATCCCAAATAAAATTAATATAATTAATGACAACTATAATCGAGAGCTTGGAGAACGATCATATTGCAATTAGATTATTTAATAGATGTTTCGGAACTGAGATGGATTTGGAGTCTTTTAAAAGTTTTCATGAATTTATAGTTGAGGTTCATGCAAAAATCGAGGATGAAATTTTAATACCTGCGATATTGGAGGCTTACAGGGATCAAGAGGATGTAAAATATCTTGCTAAAAGAATTTCGGCAGATCATTTACTAATTGCGAAACTGGGAGAAAGTATTATTGAATATGGTGAAAAAGGTAATTTAACACTTTATAAAAAGAGATTAGATAGATATATGAAAATATTAATTGACCATAATAGAAGTGAAGAAAATCTGCTATTTCCATTATGGAAAAACGTCCCGGACAGCGTTAGACTTGATTCTAATAAAAAGGCACTAGAAATAATAAATAAATATGGATACGGAAAATTTACTAGAATACTGAGAAACTTAGGTAAAAATATTTGATAAATAACTTTATAATCTATGAAATTTGAGGTAAATAACATGAAAAACCCCCTAGTAGACCTTCATGAGGATATTTCACTATATATTATTAGAGACTTTAATGGCAGATACGACTTTAACGAAGATCTAGACAATAGATATGGGGACATCCCGAAATATAAGGCGGCTAATATGAGACTAATATTTGCATCTATATTCCCGGGACTACAGTCTCATATAATTTATAACAGAAATGTTTATGACTACTACAATTATATTTATAACTCCTTCACCTTAGGCACTTTAATTGTCTGGGAACATTTAAAAATTTACTATGGACTATCGAATCATTTTAACATAAAAATTATAGAGACTTTCAGAGAAATCAAGGAAATATTTGAAAATAAGAAATGGATGCTGGGATTCATCTTACATATAGAAGGCGCGGATCCAATAATAGAAATTGATGATATTCATATGATTTACAGATTGGGTGTAAGAAGCATAGGACTTACATGGAATAAAAGTAATAGATATGGTGCTGCATGTACTGCAATAAAAGACTATGGCTTAACAGACGCAGGATATGAACTTATAAAGGTGGCAAATAAAATTGGTATGATAATAGATCTGGCACATGCAAGTAAAAATACGACGATGGATGCTATTAAAGCATCTAGTAAACCAGTTATTATAAGTCATACAAATCTCAGATGGCACGTAGATCATCCTAGAAATATCGATGAAGATATAATTAATATGCTGAAAATGAGAGATGGAGTATTCGGATACTCATTTATAGATACATTGATTAAGAAAGGAGAGAGACCTACAATTAATGATGTTATAGAACAATTGATTGAGATAGTCGATAAATTTGGTTCATGCGTGATTTCAATTGGAACAGACTACTTTGGATTTTTAAAATCAAAACCACCTATAGGACTAGAAAATGTAAAGACTATTACAAGATTACTGGCTGGTTTGGAGGAAAATGGATTGAGTAAGGATGAAATTAAAGATATTGCATACAGAAATGTGCTTAGAGTACTAGAAAAAAATTTAAAGTAGAAACCTAAAAAATTATTCTTCCCAACCCCACTCCCCTGTCATCAAATACTCGTGTATATATAAAGCTGCCTTCTTACCACTACCTAAGGCAGGACCGATGAGAGAAGGCCCATGTTTAACATCACCCGCTGCAAAAACTCCCTTTCTAGTAGTTCTAAACTTTTTATCTGTTTTAATCGTATTATTCCTATTTAATTCTATACCATATTTTCCATTCTCAAATGGTGGAGTTGCAATTTCGCCGGCGGCAATTAATACTGTATCAATGTCTACTGTAAATTCAGACCCTTCGATTGGAATAGGTCTCGGTCGCCCACTGCTATCTGGTTCGCCTAGCCTCATTCTTATGGCTTTAACACTTTTTACATATCCTTTGTCATCACCGATGAACTCGATTGGTTGTGTTAGTTCATGCACCTCGAAACCTTCCTCCTCAAGTTTATTAAACTCTCTAGCACCAGCTGGCGCGACGTCTCTAGTACGCCTGTAAAAGAGAATTACTTTGTCAGCGCCTGCTTCTCTTGCAATATAACATGCATCTACAGCAGTTAATCCTCCTCCTATAACTAGGGTTTTTCCGGACAACTCCGGAGCATGATCAATATAGCCATACTTATGCATATGGTAATCTATTATGAAATGAAAAGCATGATATACTCTTTTTAAATTCTCGCCGGGTATCCTCAATTCACGGCTTCTCCACGTACCTGTTGCAATTAATACAGCATCATATTCATTTATAATATCTTCTAAGTCTATGTCTTTACCTACTTTTGTATTTAAATGGAAAATCACCCCGATATCCATTAATTCCTTGATCCCCTTCTTTACACCTTCTTTAGAAATTCTAAAGTCTGGAATTCCAAATATTAGAAGGCCGCCAGGCTCAGGTAACTGATCATATATGTGCACCCCATGCCCCCTGCATACTAGCTCACCAGCTGCCCCTAGTCCAGCGGGGCCAGCACCTATAATCGCTACTTTTTTACCAGTTTTAGGTATTACATCTCCTGGTTTACATCCTCTTAGGAATCTCATTCCCACCACCTAAGTCTCTATCCATAATTAAGAGAAATATTTATGATAAAATAGGATTTTAATGAGTATATATTACTTATTTATTTCCCCACCAAAAATATGAGAAGAGCCCTGGTGGACCCGCCGGGAATTGAACCCGGGACCTCCGCCTTGCAAGGGCGGCGTGCTACCACTGCACCACGGGCCCCTAAAACTATACGAAAAATACTTATTTTATCTAATAAATTTCATAGGGTTATTCCATCAAATTATGTTGGAGAGATCAGTACTACATTATCGCCTCTAAGTAGGATCGATCCTATTGGATCACTGTCTTCTTTATATACCCACTCTGCATCCTTCAATAGTAAATTAAGATGCTCATCGTACCCGACTAAAATCCCTCTAATTAATCGTCCTCCCTTTATCTTAACGATCACAGGCTTATTTAAACTTCTTTTAAGTAGCCTTATAGTTAGATCGATAGGCATAACACACACCAAATACCTTCTGTATCAAATCAAATTATATTTACCAATATTTAAAGGTCATTAAGCCACATATACTTAATCGATCTAAATCCCCTAATACGTATTGGCCTCTCTCTTCCATATCGTTTTAACGGTTTTGTTAGATGTTTAATCGATCTTAATGGAGGGAGATAAATATCTGACGAGGTAATTCTCTTTGACAGAATTACCTCGTCAGAAGAAAGCAGTATATTATAGCCGCATTCTTTACAAATAAACCCTTTTTTATATCCCATCCTCTTCATAGGCTTTATACACTTAGGGCAGACAGGGTTTACTTTAATTAAATTTGAGTTTTTAATTGGAGAGAAATACTCGATATTTATAAGTAGTCCACCGTCTCTTTCTAATTTAATACATCCGCCTATGTATGCTTGAGTATAATTTATATGTTTGGTTAAATATTCCTTCAGCCGTCCAGACTCGTAATAGGCATATAGGGATGCATCATGATGATCTATCTTAATATTAATCTTAACATGCGAACCTGGAATTTTAGTCAATTCAGGAGTTAATGATACGGTTCCTTTAAACTGTGTATATGGTATAACCTTTCTTGCTGAGTTTGACGTATATAAATGGTCATTAGTCCCCTGGTTTGTAACATAGATTAGCCATCTAGAATATTTTAGATTTATTTTTTTAACAATGCACTTGAAAATAGCATATAACAAATTAGGGTTATCACCCCGGATACCCATGATTACGGGATCTGGACCAGCAGGAGTTATCAGCAACTTCTTCGTCTCATAATCAATGTGTGAGAATGAAAACTCATCTTCAACTTCCCTTAATAAATTAACTATTTTACCGACTATATCTACCGAGAATCTAGGCCCTCTTTCATATAAATCCCTATATACTAGAAGCTCATATGTATGATCATAGTAGAGTGGGTATCCTAACGCTGCAAACGCTCCTATTAAACCTCTCTCACCTAATTCGTGTCTCTCCCATATAACCGCCTTCTTCAAATATTTAAGCAAATTATTTAATTCTTCATATGAAACTACCCTCCATAATGTGTTTAGTGAAAAATTATATAGCATTTCATATGCCTTCTGATCCAGCATCTTATTATCTAATATGATTATAGAAGGCTGTGTAGACGCTGGTGAAGAAGATTCTTCTATAATATACATATATAGTTTTTGTTCCAACTCGCCTGTAAAGTATTTTAACTGTTTTCTATTAATAGCGAAATCTAATGCTATTCCACCGTTTCCACGGGTTTTCCACGGAATATCAGGATTGAAACGTATTAGCCTCGGATAATCTAATAGGAAACCTCCATACTTGTAAATCAGTCTAATGATTTCAGTAGCAAAATGTGTTGTACAGCCTCCCTTAATGCTATCTATATCGTCTAGGCCTATTGATAAAAAAAGGAGATTCCGCATCTAATCTTTAGAGACAACGATTAAAGTCTGTGTAGATGTAATCTTATCTATTTTCCTTCTAATCTTCTGAGTAACGATCCTCCTTATCTCCTCGATACTATCACCTTTAACTTTAGCAACTATATCATATACTCCAAACACTACATCAGCCTCTACAACCTCAGGTTCTTGAAGAAGTTTCTCCTTGACTTCCTCCTCCACACCTACTTCAGTAGTTATAAGTACATATGCATATGGCATATACAATACACCCCATTAAAAAAGGTGTATAGAAGGAAGTTAATAATTATTTCCCCTAGTGACTTGGCCGTAGTCCTCCTTCTGTTTATACGTAGGATCATTCTAATCGACGGATAACCCCTCATATCATTGGGGTACCCCCGTCTTTCTCCCCCGTACCAACCGGCCGTTTCACTTCCTCTAAGACTCGTCAGACGGTCTTCATCCTCATCAATTCTTAGAGGAATATCGTTTCTGTTCCGGTTGGAGGCAGTCTCCTGCCTAGGCCTCGCGGCCTTACGGATATTCGGGAGGGAGGACCTTCCTTGGATAAAACCCACCTACGCACCAAGTCACTAGGGGCGACCCAACGGGCCATATATATGGTGGCATAGCTAGGACCCGGAATCCCGTATGTCCCGACGACTCGGGCGATTGGGAGTAGACGGCTGAGACGGTCGGCCGAAGCCTCCCGTCTTACACCGCTACCCCATCAACGGGGTCTTTTACCCCAGCCCTCGTCGCCACCGGATCCCTCCCTCCGAAGAGGGAGGTAACCAGTGGCGAACGGCCGCCTATTTTTGAGATGGGCTTCGGGCTTAGATGCCTTCAGCCCTTATCCCAAGGGGCGTAGCTTCGGGGCGCTGCCCTATCGGACAACCCCTTCACCAGAGGCCCCCCCGCCCCGTTCCTCTCGTACTGAGGACGGGTTCCTCTCAGGCGGCCAACACCCCCGTTAGATAGAGTCCGACCTGTCTCACGACGGTCTAAACCCAGCTCACGTTCCCCTTTAATGGGCGAGCAGCCCCACCCTTGGCCCCTACTTCGAGGCCAGGATGGGAAGAGCCGACATCGAGGTACCAAGCCGCGGGGTCGATG
>DQXH01000005.1 GCA_011043415.1 Thermoprotei archaeon
GAAGAGACGGAAGGCCTACTAAAATATTTTAAGGAGTATTTCCCGAGAGACTGGCTATATAGATATGTAATCCACCTAAGGAATGGGTCGAGAAGGAGTTTAAGACTATCTAATGGCATGAGGATATTCTATAGGTCTATAGGAGTCTCTAGGGTGGAGGCGGAGGAGGTTATTGATAGATTTACATTAGAGGGAAAGTATCCGGAGCCTATTAGAGTAGCCCGATTAATTGCTAGAGCGATATTAAAGTCATATAAAAAGTACATTAAATTTTAATTACTAGAATTGACTTAAACTAAGATGTTAAATATTTTATTGAGGGTATGTCTATAATGAGATGGATAGAACCCGGTTCTACAGAATACTGCACACCCTACTGTAAATACTTTAGGTGTGTAAATAGATCCATCTTAATCCGGGGAGGTAGGAGAATTTGTAAGCTGACTGGCGAGAACTGTGAGCCGAGGAACTGTAAATTCGCGTCATGCGCTATAAATAAGCTACTTCCAGACGGTAAATGTGGGTTATACCAGGAGAGAGTTAGTAGGATGAGGAGGAGGGAGAGGGTTATAGACAGAATTAGGATCGAGGATATAGAGGATTATGATGAGTATATGAAGGGGTTAAAGTGAATCCAATTAGATTAACTCAAGCTTCATAGATGCAGCAGCCTCTTCAAATCCAATACCCCCTAAAATCTTTTCTATAAACTCTTGGATCCTACCCTTATCAATTCTATATTGAACCCATGTATCCCTATCCCTGACTGTAACTGTATCATCTTCAAGCGTCTTATAATCTACTGTAAATGCTATTGGAATACCGATCTCATCTCCACGGGCATATAACTTACCGATACTATCTCCATAATCAAATAATATTTTATACCCCGACTTAACAAGCTCATCATACAGGCCCCTGGCATATTCTATAAACTCATCCTTAGATAATAGTGGATATACCGCTGCATCATATGGTGCGAGGTATGCTGGGAGAGACAGTATTATGCGGTCTCCCTTCTCATTGTATGCATACTCTAAGACTGCATACGCAATTCTATCTAGACCGAATGAAGGTTCAATTACGTGTGGAATGAACTTCTCAGACTCGATCTTCTTGACTTTAACCTCAATATCAAAATATTTTTTATCGAGTCTAATATCATCTATAAGTATATATCCATCCCTCTTGAAACTATCCAGCAACTTATTCACATCAGACTTCGATAATCTACTCATAATTACACCGACCTTATCCCCGAAATCCCTCTTAATATCCCTTACCCTCGGCCTAACTTCATACTCCTTCACATACCTAGCTTCCTTAAGTCTCCTCTCGGCATATATGTCTACACCACTATTCTTTAAATGCGCGGATAAATCATAGTCGGTTCTATCTGCATGGCCAGATACCTCAACCCAACCCCATCTATCGAGGTATACCTCCTGGTCAAAAGTCTTCCTAGCATAGTGAGCCCTCTCACCCGCAAGCTTCTCCCTAAACCTCTGCCTAGTCCTGGGGATACCGAGCATCTCAAGGAATATATGTGAGAGTATCATGAAATACGCCATCCAGCTATTATCTATAATCTTCCTATCAAGTGCGTCCTTCACAGTCATAGTCTCATAGCCACTTAAGTCACCCCTCTCGATCATCTCCTTATGGAGCATGTTTATAGGCTCATCTAGGTAATCATCTAGGTAAGGGCATTCATCATCGGATGGGTCGTAGAATAGTTCGAGCTCCATCATATCAAACTCCCTTAGACGGATTACACCCTGTCTAGGGGAGATCTCATTCCTAAAGCCTTTTCCAACTTGAGCTATACCTATTGGAAGCCTCTTCCTCATAGCCTCATAAACCCTCTTAAACTCTGTAAACATTCCCTGGGCGGTCTCAGGCCTCAGAAAACCCTTATTCTCACTGTATGGCCCTATTATAGTCTGGAACATCGTCGTGAAATAGGTTGCATTACCTAGCTTACCGCCACATACAGGGCATCTAACGTTATTCTCTCTAATCAAATCCTCGTAGTCGGAAGGGCTAAGGTCTTCACGGATCTCAATACCATGCTCCTTCAATAATGTATCAGCCCTATACTTCCTATTACATTCTCTACAGGATACCATTACATCCTTAAATGAGTCTACATGGCCAGATGCCTTGAAAACTACATATGGGGCTATATCGGGAGACTGGATCTCCACAAAATCATGTTTATATACAAATACTTCACGCCATAAATTAGCTATTTTATTCTTAAGAACTACGCCATATGGACCCCATGCATATAAACCCCCTACACCACCATATATCTCGTATGCAGGCCAGAAGAAGCCTCTTCTACGCGCTAGACTAGCTACCTTATCAGCCCTAGACACTCCATACACCCCAATTAATAAATCTATAGTTATAATAAATTCATACTTTTAATTATTTAAGTCAGCATACCCTTTGAAGCCATGTACCTAAACAATTTATTTTATTGAATCAAGATATAGAGTATTTTAGATTTATATGCCTAATACAAGGTATAGGAAGGGATATAGGTTTGAGGTTAGGGTAAGGAAGTTTTTAGAGGGGTTAGGTTATAAGGTATTTAGATCAGCTGGTTCGAAGCCCCTCGACTTAATCGCATTCTCGAGGGATCGAATATTCTTCATCGAGTGTAAGGTTAGGGTAAATAGATCGACTCTTAAGAGAAGCGGCTCGAGGATAATTGAATTAGCTAGAGGCACTAATGCAAAGCCTCTAATAGCATTTAGAGACGAGAATAATAAGATTAGATTCTATGATCCAGTGGAGAATAGAGAGTACACCATCCCATATATAAGGAGTATAGATAAATACATCTAGTTAATTATATAATCCTATCTAACTGATTTTTGATGGATATGATCGGTATAATATCTGATACACATGATAATAAAGATGCTATAATGAAGATTGTCGAGATCCTTAACGAGATGGACATAGATTTAATCCTCCATGCAGGGGACCATATAGCACCATTTACAGTTAAATGGATGAGTAGATTTAATGCTAAGGTTGTAGGTGTAGCCGGGAATAACGATGGTGAGATCAAGCTTCTAAGGAAGTTCTATGAGGATAATGGATGGAGGTTTGAAGAGTTCCTTGCTGAGATAGAGTATAAGGGGAGAAGGATCGCATTGACACATGGTACATACCCGAGGATTGTAGAGGCATTGTATAAATCTGGATTATATGACATCGTGGTATATGGACATACACATGAAGTCTATATAGGTAGATATAATGATACACGTGTGATTAACCCGGGGGAGGCGTGTGGATACTTAACAGGTAGAAGGACTATAGCGGTATATGATATTGATAGGGATGAGGTTAGGATAATAGATCTCTAGCTAACCTACCTATTAAACTAGCTAGATCGACTTCCTTAGGAGCCTTAGTATAAACTAGGTTCCAGATATATTTCTTACCCAATATCTTCATACCATACTCTATTAAAAGGTCACTCCTCGTCAATATATCTATAGCTAGTCTAAGCTTATACCCGTCCTCGAGGACCCTACCTATAAATCCACGCCACAGACTTTCATAGTAGTCTAGGGGTGCCTCCCCATTCAAATACTTATATACAGCCTCAGACGCGGAGACGCCAGCCACAACCGCAGTTACAATCCCTGCACCGAGGGAGGCAATAACGTGGTTAGCCGAATCCCCGAGTGATATGAACCTGCCTGAGACCGTCTTTTCAGCTGGTGGAGCTACTGGGACCACTCCCCCAACCATTGAAACAGGATATGCATTCCTCAGCTTATTACTCGCAATCGGATGCTCCTTAATAAACCTAGTTAAATAGTCTCTTAATGTGGCACTCTCATTTACATATGGATATCTAATACCGACTCCTACATTAGCCGTCTTCCCTCCTCTAGGTATTATCCATGCATATGCACCTGGGGCGTATTTAGATCCAGTATACATCTCTATAATATCAGAGTCAAATTCAACCCCATCCATGACATACTGGGCTAGATAGGCGAGGTTATATTCATCACTCTCCCTATATAATCCAACCTGGTCGAGTAGTCTCGATGATGCGCCAGCCGCGATCGCCACTACATCACCTTTATAAACACCATTTAAAAACCCCTTCACATATACACCTCCATCCGAGTCTAGTTTATATACACTCGAGTTTATGTATACCTCAGCACCATATTCAATGGCTTTTGATACAAGCCATTTATCGAATGAAGCTCTATTGATTACAAGTCCTTTGAACTCAACTTCATATATGGAATTATAAGGTGTATATAATCTAACTACCCTAGTCTTATTTAAGACGATATTCCTGGGAACCCTCTTAAATATACTTAAATATTCTGATGGGGTCTCGGGTAGTAGGGTCTCCAACTCGCTGTAGGCCGGTATAAACTCGCCACACTGTATAGGTATCCCTATCTCCCTCCTCTTATCAATCCCAAGTACCTTAACCCCCTTTTCAGCAGCATTATAGAGTAGTGAAGCGCCTGCGGGGCCTAACCCTATAACGATTAGTTCATATTGATTACTCATTGTAGAAACTTATCCAACTCCCCATTTAAAAAGTTGGCTAATCTATCTAAACCAGATGGCAGTGCAGACATTCCATCGAGTTTAACTGGCGTTATACTTATATTGTTTGAGACTAACGTCGCATATGCATCTGAATCTGTAGGGAAGTTCCCGAATTTCTCACCCCATATCCAATAGTATGGCGTCCCCCTCGGATCCTCCCTTATATAAACCTTGATAGAAAGCGATAGTCTAGCTAATCTAGTCACCTTGATCTCGGTATCCTTAACAATCTTCGCCGGGTAATTAACTGATATTAAATCAATATCATCAGGGAATCCATGTCTAAGGAGGTATCCGACTATTTCTCTAGATATTTTGGCAGCTATATCCATGCCCTCCCTAACCTCCTCTACAGTCAATACATCCTTCTCGGGGACGACCTTAGAGAAGGCTATGGAGGGGATTCCATATACCGCGCCAGCTATAGCTCCTGCTACAGTACCACTCATGAAAAACTCTATTAGACTTACATTCTCACCGATATTTATCCCAGATACGACTATATCCGGCTTTTCATCAAGGATATGGAATAATGCTAGAGTCACGCAATCTCCTGGAGTCCCGCTAACTAGGTAGTATGGAATCCCGTCGAACCTCCTCTCCATAATCCTAAGAGGCTCCTTCAAGGTCAGGCTAAAACCCGCAGCGCTTCTAGATCTATCAGGGCATACCACAGTTACATTAGAGAAACGACTCAACTCCCTCGCTAAGACCCTCATACCATATGATAGATAGCCGTCGTCATTAGTCACTAAAACCTTATATCCCATTACCTGGTCACCATAATCTCACTCATCTCCTCAATATATTTCCTACCTCCTCCTTCAGTAAAGTATTCGGTTACAGGATTCAACATCTTTATAAGGTAGTCGGTTACAGCATGCTTTAAATCCAATGGATGGATGTTTCCACCCTGATAATCTTCCATAAACTCATTTATATTAGGGTACTCCATAACCCCACCCTTTTTAATATTCTCAATTTTTATGACCTCCCCCCTCCTCATGAGATAAGGGTATATAACATACTCGAGTAGAGAGACTACGGGATTATATTTCACCTCCTTAGGTGGGCAGTATGCCTTTCTGATCTTCCTCGATAATGTATCTTTATCGTCATGAAGGAATATCGCGGTCTCAGGCATGGACTTAGACATTTTAATACTTATTAAAGCATCTGTAAACTGGTCCTTATCACCCGACTCCTCAGCCTTCTTAAGTATCTCAGCATCACTCTGAGTTAATCCAATGCCTAGAAGCATACCATGATGCAATGCAATGGGTTTATAACCCATCTTATCTCCAACGTCTATAGCTATTACATGGGCCTTCCTCTGATCGATACCGCCGTGAGCCACATTAACGCCCAATGTAAATATATCAGTCACTTGCATAGGCACATACATGACTTGAGCTAGTGAGAGACTCTCAATCATCCTCCTACCAAGTATACTCACACTCCTCCTAGCCCTTGAGAGGGTGATCTCCATAGAGATTTTTAGAAGTCTCTCAAAGTATTTGTTACCCAGTGATTCATAGAACTCGGACGCCAATATAAATTTAGTTTTACCAGAATCCCCTCCCAATGCCGAGATAACCTTCTTAAATGCCTCGATATAGTATGATGTAGCGACCTTCCTAATCGTATCTAAATCCCCCCTCAACTTCCTATTGATCCAACTATGATAGTCTGCTAGGAAAATCCTCGTCTCCACACCAGCATTCTGTAGATCCACGATTTTATGTATAGGGACTACGCCAGTACCTAAATGGAGGAAGCCCGATATCTCATATCCTATATAATGCCTTAATCTAACTCCAGTGGATAGATACTCCCTCAACCTATCTAACGTTAATATTTCTATTGTTGGTAGACGTCTAAATAGTTCGATGCACCTCTCTATATCCATCACACCACCCACTGGATTTAAATATAATTTTAACCACTGACTTAAATTAATTCTATTGAGCCATATGTATAATGTAGATAGATATGGAGATATTATAGAGGCTAGGGATAGGATATTCAAGGAGGTAAAGCGGGAGATACCTAAACTCATTAAAAAAATCACTCTAAGTAGAAGGTATGAGATTAGAAGGATATACAGGATATTGAGGGGTTTGAGGGATCTTGATGTGAGGCTATATAATAGGCTTCTAATGGAGAGTTATGAGGATATACTTAAACTCCAGCTGGGAAGAGACTATAGTTATAAGGTATTTATAGGTAGGTACGCTCCAGACCTGGATTATAAATATATTGAAGTCGGTGAAAAATACATTAGTGATGTTGAGGGGGGATTTCCGAGTCTCGTAGATAGGGATAGGGTGTATATCCAGGGGATATATCCCGATATAGATTCTACATCGATGGCTTTAAATATATTGATTGAAGCAGCTAAGGAGTTGAATATATATAATGACGAGATTGACCTGGCTATTAAAAATGGATTAAAGTACTTAAGTAATAGGGATATTAATAGAGACGGGCTGCTTGAACAGTATTATAATGAGGATTGGGCGATTGGGTTATATAGGGAGGGGAGTGTATTATACTCTAATGCAGTCTATATAAAGACACTTGAAAACGCTTTTGACCTTTATATAGATGTAGATAGAGAGTTTAGTCTAGAGATTCAGAGGAGGCTATCTAGATGCTATGAAAAGATTGAGAGACTAATGTGGCTTAAGGACCATTATATAGACTCGATAAGTAGTAGGGGAGGTATAGTAGATAGATATAGTTTAGATACCACGGAGATGGGTGAGACACTGATATATAGTAGGCATGATAAGCTCAAGACCCATTTGAATACCCTTATCAAGGCTGTCGAGGGTATAGATGGTAGATGGGGGTTGCCAGCATTTAGTCCATCATACGCCCATATATATAGGGTTTTTAAAGATTACATAGGATATAATGGGGGAGTAGTTCCATATTATATAGTTCATTTAGCGAAAATCCTATTGAAGTACGGTTTTAAGGATTATTCAAGAGGCTTATTGGAATATGGTATAATGCATAGGGAGATACTATGGAGATATGGTAACATATCGAAGAGAGACCCTGATTTAGGCTTGGATACTAAGATAGAAATCCTCTCCATATCCACTAAATTAATAAAAAAAGATGTGGATATTTGATGGTGGGGCCTGCATCAGCCGGTTGGAAGCCAGCTGTCTAACAGTCTCCCGGGCCCCTAGTCTACAGAGGCTTCGGCTTGCCCGGTAGAGTGGTGCCGGCGAACCACCCCCCGTGCCTCCACCTCCGTAGACTCTTTGGAGACTGTATTTGAGCCGGATTTTCTCCAGGCTTTATACAATGGGATAGCACCCGCAACCCTATGGAGATTGGCCCATTGATACCCCGTAGGGGATTAGGTGCTCCCCTCCCCCTTGGGGTCTGGTTCCCCATAGGGTTTTGGGTGTTATCCCATTGTATAAAGCTTGGAGAGTCTCCAGCTCATCAGCCGGCTTCCAACCGGCTGATGCCACTATATATGTAGGTTTTTAGAGGATTTAATAATAATGTAATTCCGTCGTCTCTCTCGAGGTTACAATAAGGATATACGAATTCTATATTACCTTACCTTTCTTCTCGAACTGCCTCTCATAAAGCTGATATAACTCCTCTAATGTAGCTGCTTCCTCAGGACTCTTATCCTCCCTAATCCTCGTTATCCTAGCGAGTCTCAACGCCAACCCACTCTTATACTTTGGACTCTTCTGAATCTCATTGAAATCTACCTCAACGACTATCTCAGGCTTAACCCATATCCTGAAGCCCTCATCCTTAACCTTAAGCTCTAGAAGCCTTTTAGTCATATACTGAAACTCTTCATCCGTCAAACCTTTAAACGTCTTACCTACAACTAGATACTCACCTGAATTGGGATCATATACGGCTAGATAATAGTCACTCAGCCAGCTACTCCTCCTCCCATGCCCCCATTCAGCACCTACTATAACCAGGTCGAGGGTTTCCTTACTCTTAACCTTAATCCAGTGCTTACCTCTCACACCAAGTATATATGGAGAATTCAGTCTCTTAACCATAACCCCCTCATGACCATAGTCTAAAGCCCTCTTGTAAAATGACTCGGCCTCCCTAATATTCGACGTGACTATCCTATTGGCCAAAAACTCTTCTGAAACCCTTTCAACTAACAGATCATATCTATCTGAATATGGAGTATCAATAAGTAGCTTCCCATTTAAATATATGATCTCGAATAGATGGATCTTAAGTGGAATAAGCTCCATAGCCTCCTCAATATTATATATCCTCTTAAAACGCTTCATCAGGGTCTGGAAGGGTAGAGGCTTCCCACTCCCCCTCTCATATGCTACAACCTCACCCTCGAGGATAGCTTCATCAACCGAAACCCCATTCCTTACAATCTCAACTACATCCGGTAGGCTATATGTGACATCCGTCAACCTCCTACTAAATATCTTAACCCTCCCATTCTTAATGTGAATCTGGACCCTAGCCCCATCATACTTAACTTCAACAGCGGCTTCACCGCCACCTATCATATTATAGGCCTCGGCTATTGAGGAAGCAGGTGTAGCTAGCATAGGCCTTATAGGACTAAATAGCCTCGGAGGGATATTCCTAAGAGCCTCCACACCCTTTAAAGCCACGTCGACAACATCCCCTAAATCCCCCCTCAATAGATACGCCCTCCTAATATCCTCTAGAGATAAACCGAGTACATTGGATAATGCACCTAATAAATGACCGTCGACCAATCCTATCCTCAATTCCCCTAGAATAATTTTAGATAACCATATCCTCTCCTCACGCGACATACGGCCCATTAAACTGGCTAGAGCCTCAAACTTCCTCTTACTACTATCCTTACCCCTTATATAAGCTATCTTAATTAATTCATTAAATACATCATTTAGAGTCAGTGGATTTGAGGGGAACAGTGGTTTTATAGGGTTTTTAAGCGCCTTCATAATCGTCGAGTACCCTACGCCCAATCCACCCTCTATGGAATCTGGAATAGGCTTACCAACTAGAAATAGGATGAATGGCTTCCACTCACTCCTCTCCAACTCCTTTAGATAAGTTGCAACGATATTCTTCTTCTCCGTGATGGATGACGTAGATCCTATCCTCATACATATCCTAATAAAGTCTTTAAACAGCATATCAACCACCAGCCAACTCATTAAATATATTTAAAAACTCTTCCTTCGAGTCATATGGAATTATACATGATCCATTAGTCTGGTAGCCATATCCGATCCCGCCTACACTATATGATGCAGCCTCTATCAACGCCGATACAGGCTGGCTATATCCATTTAAGATCCTGAACTCAAGCTTCTTAGACACCCTAACCGCTATATTAAGCCATTTATTCCCTATACTCCCTAATCCGGGGATATATGGCTTCCTACTAGATATACCTATAATATACTTATTCTTATCATATAGCCTAGCCTGATGACTTACATATGATACATATGAATCGAATATCCTCGTACCCATATCATAGAATAGACCCTTATAATCCTCGAACCACTGAACATATTCCTTTACAAACATACCCTCCTCCAGGAGTCTTGTCATCTCACTGTATGCATTCAACCTAATCTCTCTAAATCTATTTACATATTCCTTAATATCGAGTTCACCGCATCTGAACATAGCAATCACTTCAAGCGGCAGATCATCGAAGTATCCCGCTGAAGAGACTAATGTGATATCCCTATATAATGACCTAAACTCTCTTCTAAGACCTCTTAAATATATTGATAGGCTCTTCCCGCTCCTCTTGACATTCCCGAATATAATCCCCTCATATGCTACACGCCAGTTAATTCCCTTAAGATCATAAGGGGATTCTCCGAAGCCTATTAGAGCCGCCCAGGCATCCTTAGGAGCCTCCCTAGTCACCTTCTTAAGTAAGAAATATGTGATTATAGACGAAACGGGAGACTCTTCATCGGGGAAACCATATTTAAATGGATTAATATATTTAATAGCCTCTGGAAACTCTACGTCGATTGTGTGGTGATCGATTACAACCACACTACTATATAACTCCCTCGGGATAAAGTGGTAGAATGCCCCCCCAATATCTAGGAAGAAGAAGCAGTCAAAATATGTTTTAAATATTTCTTTAATAGCCTCTGGAAACGCTTTATCCAGAGACATAAGCCTATAATCGATATTAAATTCATCTAGAACCTTAGTCAATAGATAAGCTGATGACACCCCGTCTCCATCATCGCTAAATACGATTAAAGCCTTCCTAACCCTCTTTAAATACTCTATTAAATCCTCCAAGTCTCTATTTAAGCTATCAAATGCACTCATATCAATCAAACAGTTATACAAACATATCTAACCCTACGCCGCCTCCCCTAGCTATAGACTCTAGAGTCTTCTCACTAATCCCCACCGGAGACAATATCCTTACTATAGCGGGGAGCAATTGATTATATATATAATAGTCCCAGTCAATATAGTTTGGATCCGCCTTAGTATAGTGGACCGCCCTCTTATATAGTGGTCCACTACCTTTATTAATTATATAGCCTATGAACATACCCTTCTTAATCCTCCACCCCTCTTGAGAGAGGCTCTTAGCAACCTCGATATGAGGGGCATTAACCTTATACTCGCTTAACGGCCTAGTAATCTGCTCCCATATAATCAGCTTCCTAATATCAACCTCCTTCCTCCTAAGCCTCCTAACAAAGTCTCTAAATAGGTCTAGAAGCTTGTCTTTAGAGGCACCTTCAAGTAGATTCTTGACGATCACATACTGCGCCTCCCGAGCATAGTCACACCAGTCCCTCCTAACATATTCCAAACCTACTATCTCGATAGATCCATCTTCAGTAAGCCCCGCATACCTCTTCTTAGCCTCTGTAAATAGGATCTTCTTAAATACCTTATCGATCTTAGCCTCCAAACCGAGTGTGTCAGAGACCCATTTAATCAATTCATTAATTAAATCAATATTATAGTCGACGAAGATGCTATCGGTATCCCCATATATTATATTTAGCCCCAGCTCCTTAGCCTTATCAATACTTAGGCTTATCGTCCTCCTACCTAAGTATGTAACTATGGAGGCGCCTTCATAGCTATACCATCTAGCACCAATCCAACCCATGTAGCCATACATTGTATTAGCCAAGATCTTTAGAACCCTCTGCCTAGCATCAAGCAATTTATATTCTCTGCTGGATGGGTCGAGGCTCTTTAACCTACTCCGAATCTCGTCCCTCCTCCTGATAAGCTCCTCGAGTATAGTGGGTATAAGCCCCCTTATATCACTGCGTACACCATATCCAATCTCATCGAAATATACTACATTACCCTCTGAAGACTTAACTATAGTTTCTGGCGAGATATTATATTTGATCATTATACTGGGATACATTGACTTATAGTCTATAACTGCAATATTGTCGTGTAGCCCCGGCTTCGGATTCAATACTAATCCACCTGGGTAAGTTCTATATCTCCTCAAACTAACTTTAGGAGTAACCTCACCATGCCTCCTACCTATCTTCATTATATAGTACTCAGCCTGCCTACCTGAACTCGCTGTAAAGACGTAGTCTGGGGGGATTCCAGTTATATTAGATAATACAAAGATATGGTCTTCAAGCCCCTTAAATGTATTGTATATCGCCTTAACCCTCCACTCAACATACTTAATTAACTTCTCCCTATCCCTACTCCAATAATCATAGTATAGATATTTATCAATAGCATACTCCGGCAGATCCATCTTCATGTACCCAGCCAACTCCTCGAGTGTCTTCCTCTGGAAGATCGGGAGGTCATCTACATACTCCTTCAAATCTATATTAACCCTACCCCCAACCGAGAAGTGACCCAATACACTTTGATGTGCTTCACCACCGATCTTACCAATCTTCAGGCCTCTCCTCAATTTCTTAAGCCTCTCTGTAAGATAAGGCCATATATACTGATTCAATTCAAAGCCGACGATAACATGGGGATCTACCCTAGATACATCCGTCTCCAATAACCTAATTATATTGTAGTCATTCCCATCTAGAAGATAGTTATTCACATTCTCCCCATCATACGTCACAATCCCTAGGACCTGATCATACTCGGGATCCGGTTCCCCATATCTACTTCCTAGGATCACATCTACAGAAAGGACTCTAACCTCTGGATAAGGTCTCTCCTCAATCGGGGTAAACTCCTCTAAGACGCCTACAGACACATTATCTATGGTAGTGACGTTAGATACCTTAAACCTATACCATCCACATGGATTAAGATTCATATCCATGATATACTTCTGAGAAGGCCTAATGTCGTCTTCATAAATACCTTCTCCAACCTTCTTACTTAAGACGTCTGAAGCCTTTTTGACCGCCTCAAATCCTCCAGATACCTTATAGAATATGTGTTCAACACCATATAACCTCCTGGTTACCTCATTAACCTCGATATCCCTATATAAATTCCCTAACTCCATCCTCAGAATCTGATTAAGCTTCCTAATACTGATATATTTACTATCGATATAGAAATAATCTCTAAAGTTAGGATCTATAATTAAATAATATTCTCCATTTGAATCTATACTCCATATCCATATAGCCTCTCTATTTTTATACTCACCTATTGCGGTGTCATATACCCATACTATCCACTCCATATTACATCCATATTATATTATTTATTAACAATATTATTAGGTAATAATGAAGATATCTGTATTATTATCCAGCTTTGTATGGAATCTAATATTATTTACACTGGTATTCAAGGATTATATAATGTACCCCACTTTAGTAGCAGGTATATTAACATTATTCTATATTATTGTCTTAGTCTATCTAGTCCCGAGATACTCGATATTAATCGAGTATATAAATCTCAATCCATATTTATTCGCCATTCTTATACTTACGCCGTATACGCTGATAATTATACTATATCTATTGAACCGGGATCTAGGTAAGTTATTTAAGTCGGTTATTAGTCTAGGATTATATAATGGAGTATGGTTTGAAAAAATTATAAAAGACCTCATTAAATAAGTTGGTGAAGTACATGGGCTCTAGATTATTAAAGGATGAGGATTTAGAGATATTGAAGCAGGACTACTGGAGTAGACTTGAGAATGAAGTTGAAATTATATATATAAATAGTAGAGAACCTATCTGCCAATATTGCCCAGTAATTAAGCAATTATATAGGGAGATAACCAGCTTAACCGATAAAATTAAATTTATAGAATTGTTTTTAGAGGATGATCATGATATTATAGAGAAACTCGGTGTAAAATATGCCCCAGCAACTATATTAAGAGGCTTAAACAAAGGATGGATAAAATTCTATGGCATACCGGCTGGAAATGAGTTCCCATCCTTTATAGAGGCTATAGTAATGGTTTCAACAGGTGAAGATGGACTACCTGATTATGTCAAGGGAGAGATAACGAGAATAGATAAATCGATAAATATTAAGACATTCGTAACCCCCTCATGCCCATACTGCCCTAAAATGGTTTACACTACATATCAATTTGCCATGGTTAACGAGTTTATAGAGGCTGAGGCATGGGAGAGCCTCGAATTCCCAGATATATCAGCATATTATGATGTATATGCAGTTCCTAAAGTAGTTATAAATGATAAAATTTCTTGGGAGGGGCTTGTACCACCCGAGTATCTAATTGAGAAGATTAGGGAGGCTATTAGAGAGGAGTAAAATATTTAGATGTAAATCCTTGTTTTTAAGGAGGATGAGTAAGAGTATTCTAAGGGAGATTGGAAAGAGGATATATGGCGAGGCCTCATCTAAAATCATTAAGAGTATGGATGTCATAGGGGATATAGCGATTATTAAACTCCCCCACGAGCTCCTTGATGAAAGGAGGTTCATATTTGGGAGGGAGGTTCTTAAGGAACTTAAGTATATTAATGTTGTATTGAGGCAGAGGACCCCAGTTGAAGGCCTATTAAGAATTAGGAGGTTCGAGCATATAGCTGGAGAGAATCGTACAGAAACTATTTATAAGGAGTATGGTGCGATATTCCGCGTTGATGTAGAGAGAGTATATTTCAGCCCTAGATTATCTAATGAAAGACTTAGAATATCTAGGTTGGTATCTGACGGTGAGACTGTAGTTAATATGTTCGCTGGAGTCGGACCATATTCTATATTAATAGCGAGGAAGGTGGATAATGCGGTAATCCATAGCATCGATATCAATCCAGTTGCGATTGAATATCACCTAGCCAACAATATATTAAATAAAGTTACTGATAAGATCATAACATATAGGGGGGATGCTAAAGAAATAATTATCAAGTATCTATCATCTACGGCTGATAGGGTATTAATGCCGCTCCCCGAGTATGCATTACAGTATCTTGAATATGCATTACATGCTTTAAAGAATAAGGGGTACATGCATGTCTACCTACATGTAAAGTATGAGGAGAATAGGGAGGAGGCGTTAACAAGGTCCCGGGAGATCATCTTAAGAGAATTGGGTGAGAGGGGATATAGGGTAGTTGAGATAGATTCACATCCAGTGAGAGAAGTTGCAACTAGATTGCTGCAGGTATGTGTCGACGCGTATATACGTAAGATTTGAGATTTTCTTTTAACGATTTAAATATCACAAAAAAGATATTCTGATTTAAGTAGGTGGTGGTCTGGGAAAACCATGGAGATCTGTCCCGTATGTGGATTACCGAAAGATTTATGTATATGTGGGAAGCTTGAGAGTGAGGAAGTCAGTATAAAGATACGTGTAGAGCGCAGGAGATATAACAAGCCTGCGACGATTATAGAGGGCATTAACCCGAAGACTCATAATCTAAATAAACTTGCTAAGAAGCTTAAGAGGAAGCTGGCATGCGGAGGCACGGTTAAGGATGATAAGATAATATTACTTGGAGACCATAGGGCGGTACTACCCGATATACTATCTAAGATGGGATTCGACACAAATAAGATAGAGGTATTTTAAGTGAAGATCAAGGTATGTCCAGTATGTCTATCCCCGAGGATTAGGAGATCATCTTCATTCGATGGATGGCTTATTCCAGTGACGTACGTATGTGAGGAATGTGGATATAGAGGCCCAGTATACCTAGAGATCGAGGTAGATGAAGAAGGTGGATGATGATAAACTTAGTATATATATAAATGCATTCGGGTTAATAGGTGGGATATTTTATATAATAGTAATTGGACTACTATCCATACCAACACTATTTTTTATAAGAGACCATGCAGGTTACGCAAATCCGATTACCATAAAATCATTCACAATATTTATAACGGTAGTTCCCCAGGAGATCCCTATAGCTATAAATAGCGATTACCTCACGATTATAGTATTGGAATTCTATCTAGCCCTCGGAATCATAGATATATTAAGGAATATAAATTCAGATAAACCGCTCATTAAGATGTTCCTACTAGCCGGCGTCGTCCTAGTGCTCTCCATATTGATCGAGGCTCTCCAGAGTAGCATCGGGGTTGAAACAGGTGAGCTGGAGGCTCCCAACGACTACATATACTATATATCTGCGGTATACGCGCCTATAGGGGAGGAGATTGGATTTAGATTAACTATAATTGGCCTGGCATCGCTGATCATGTACTTTCTATCGAGAGAAGGGAAGACGTTAAAAGGTGTTTTAACATCCTTCCTAATACCGTATAAGATCTATAAAGATGATCATGATAAAATGTATGTACTCTATATCCTAGTAATATTTACTTCACTAGTATTTGGATTCGCCCATCTAATGGGGCCTGGATGGAAGCTCGGGAAGGTGACTCTATCTATATTAGCGGGGCTATATCTAGGATACCTATTTGTAAAATATGGTATAACGACTTCAATCCTCGGCCATGCATACTTCAACGTCTATCTACTCACACTATATTTCCTAAGTGAATTAGCGGGGGACTACATCCCTACATATGGAGAGATGGTTGAGATAACGATATCAGTACTATATTTTATACTATCAATTGCAATTGGCGTAATTTATTTAGTATGGCTAGCCTATAAATTTGTAAAAAGATATTCAGGATATGGTGTAGAGTATGAAATATAGATTAATAAACTTTTTAATATGCCCATCATGCAAGGCATACCCGCTTGAATTGAAAGCCTTTAGAGTTGAACACTTTAAAAACAGGGTATTCAAGTTGAAGCCATGCGACCTGTACTGTGGATATGAGGAGAAGTATGTTAAGGATATAGGTGAGGAGAATCTAAAGTGCAGTGAATGTATCAAGTATGAGATTATAGATGGGTATCTAAGGTGTAGTAAGTGTGGTGAATGGTATCCCATTGTAAATGGAATTGTTATAATGCATATAGGAGATATGAGGCCAAAGAAGGTGATTAAGGAATTTATAGAGAAGTATAGGGATAGAATACCCAGTGAATTGATTGAGAAGGAACTAGCTAGATATTAGGGGTAGGACGTGTCTTAAAATAAAGTCTTGGAAGTCGTCCAGAGTAATATTTGTAAACATAGCTATAATCGCATTCCTAGTAATCCCAACTACATAGCCTGTATCACGATGTTGGAAGACTACATACCATATTAAACCATGCTTTAAATACTCGTTATATAGAGATGTATCGGCTAACGAATCACCATATAAAGCAAGTTTATTTATATTAGGTAAGTCTACATTATCAAAGTAGATTACTTTAGTGGCCTCTGGAGCAGACTCATGGAGACTCTTAAGCGTCTCATGAGTTATAAAAGCCTCTATAATCATATCTCCCCTTATAAATAGGATCTCACTGATTTTAATAGCGATCTTATTTGCCCTAGGCTTCTTCTCAAATATAATTAGATACTCTCCCCCTCTATACTCAATAAATATTATTGGAACCTCCCTACGGATAGGTATATTACGCAACTCCCCTCCCACGTTAAATACCCTAACCTCATCATAAATATAGAAACCCTTTACCATCCCTCCGATTACATTTATATCCTCGAAATACTCTTGGACCTCAATACCCTCATAATCCTCCTTAACCCTATAGCCTGAGATCTTATCGTAAATAATATCTATTGGGATATACTCAGATAACTTAAATATTTTAGCCGATAAAACCAAGTTAAATCACCTAAATCTCCTTAGAAGCCTCCCAAAGCCTCTCGAAATACATCTTAGCTAATTCAATTAAACTGGTGTGGGTAGACCATATCGCAGTACTGATCCTACGCCCACTATCAAGTAATATTAATGCCTCCCTCCTATCTGATATCACACCCCCTCCATACATCTCATCCCTACACCTTATCTTAATCCCAAACTTCTTAAATATACTCATATCATCGACTAGACTCTCTGGAATCAGCATCCTAACCCTAATATCAGATGGATACGTGAATCTATTAACTAACTTAGAATAGTAATTTATCAGGGTATTAAGCTTTAGATGAAGTGCGAGTAGGAGCTCCTCCCTAGTCTTACTCATTAAATCAATAATCTTCATAGATATATTCCTTTCACCATGAAAGATCCATACCTCCGGTTTCTCAGGGAGAGTCTTCTCCTCATAAATTGGCTGAAGCACTTTAGACACATACTCAGCCGCTTTCTCAATCCTCTTCTCCATACTCATTATAGCGTTTTTAACCGCCTCTATAGGCGGCTTAGCAATATACTTTATAGGCCTATCATAAATAGATTCGATCCACCCCTTCCTCTCTAGACTCCTAAGTACAATATAGATCTTGGAGAATGGGACACCTGAATACTCAGAGATCTCCTTAGCAGATAGAGATCCGATATTAAGTAGGAGGAGATATACCTTAATTTCATTAGGGCTTAAACCCAGTTCCTTAAGCTGCTCATCAAGCTCTCTAGGTATTTTCATACATTAAATACTATGAAAAAGGTGTTTTTTAATATTTAATATATCTTGATTTAAGGGAGGATGATTTAAATGTAGTGGATTCACTTTATATGCTAGGTTTAACTAGATATGTAAGTTAAAAATACTTTAAGAAAGTAAAAAAATTATTTATCAACCCATCCACGGTCTTTCATAGCCTGATATACTCTATTTACTGCTACAACGTATGCTGCGTCCCTCATGTGGATCTTCTTCTCCTTGTGTACTGCATAGACGTCGTGGAATGCTTTAGTCATCTTGTTATTAAGCTTCTGGTATACCTCCTCCGAAGTCCAGTAGAAACCAGTTATATTCTGTACCCACTCAAAGTATGATGCTGTTACGCCACCAGCGTTACATAGGAAGTCGGGTATCTGGAATACACCCTTCTCATATAGAATATCGTCGGCCTCAGGAGTAACCGGGCCGTTAGCGATTTCAGCGATTAGCTTAGCCTTAACTTTATCAGCATTATCCTTAGTTAATACATTCTCGATGGCTGCAGGCGCCAGCACGTCAACCTCTAGGGTCAGGAGCTCCTCATTAGTTATGTTAGTAGCCCCTGGGAAATCTCTAATCCAGACATCGTGCTCCTTCACCCATTTAAGCACTTCATCGGCATTCAACCCATCTGGATTATATATCCCACCCTCTATATCACTTATCGCAACCACCTTCATACCAAACTCTTCACTAGCTGTCTTAGCCATGCTATAACCTGCTTTTCCAAAACCCTGTATAGCTATAGTCGCGCCCTTCAACTCCATACCCAATACCCTAGTAGCCTCCCTCACTGTATACATCGCACCCTTGGCTGTGGCGCCGACCCTACCTGGGCTACCTCCTATACTCAGTGGTTTACTACTGGTTATACCGAATGCAGGATCCCTCCTTCTTGATATAAGCTCATACTCATCCACTATCCAAGCCATGATCTGGGGGTTGGTACCTACATCTGGACCAAGGATATCTGTATATGGAGTTATAATATCGTAGATAGCCCTTATGTATCCTCTCGTAAGCCTCTCAAGCTCACCCATACTCATCTCCCTAGGATTACATATTACTCCTCCCTTAGCACCTCCATATGGTAGGTCCACGACGGCAGTCTTCCAAGTCATCCAGGCCGCTAAAGCCTTTACAGTGCTTAATGTCATTCCAGGATGATACCTGATTCCACCTTTAGTAGGACCTCTAGCCCAGTTATACTGTACCCTAAAGCCTGTAAACATCTTCATGGAACCGTCATCCATCTTAGTAGGTATATTCACCTCAAGTATCCTCTGCGGCCTCTTCAGAAACTCTAGAGCCTCCCCACTAATCTCCATAAACTGTGCAGCTCTCTCAAGCTGTTTAATAACAATCTCAAAAAGATCAGTTGACATAGGTAAAACGCACCTCCATGAAATATCATACTCAATAGGGTTAAAATGTTGAGGATATGATTGTATATAAATATTGAGAAACAAGTATATATTGTAGGTGGGATTAGAAAAAATATTTAAACACATCATATGATATACTACTAAGGTGACCATTAGAATTGGGAGTTAGAGAAAGAGTTAGAGAATTTAAGAAATATATTAAAATTACTAAGGCCGATACAATTGCAAGAAGATATTTTATAATGAATAGCTTCGACGGTATAGTCACTATACTAGGTATATTAACCGGATCCCTAATAACTGGTTTATTTGATCCAATACCAGTTATAGGAATCAGTATCTCAACCGCGATAGCATTGGTAGTGTCGGGATTCTCAGGAACATTAATAGCGGAGATGAGTGAAAGGGAGATTGAGAGAAGGCAGCTTGAGGAATCTATGCTTATAGATTTGAGGAATTCAATATATGATAAGGCTATTAAAACCGCTATCGCATGGGTGGGTATAGTAGATGCACTATCACCCTTAGTTGCTATACTAGTATCAATAACCCCCTTAATATTCAGTATATATAATTTAATAGATTCTGTAACAGCTCTTTATATGGGAATTACAATATGTATTATATATCTAGGTGGAATAGGAGCCTTTATGGGGAGGGTGCTTAAAAAGAATCTTTTAATAGAGGCCTTGAAATTCATTGGAATAGGTCTATTCACAACTGTAATAATATCTATAATCCTTAATCCGCTAAGGATGTAATAATCTAAAAATATGACTTATAATGTCAATAATAATTATTAGGTGGTGATAATTAAGGTGGC
>DQXH01000051.1 GCA_011043415.1 Thermoprotei archaeon
ATGATGGTCAGTAAAGCTAGGGCCGGTCATGTGGTCCCTGATCACCTCCTTCATCATCCCAATAATATTTTATAGTTAGGTTACTATTGTAATTTCTCTTTTATCGCTGCGTGTGCAGCCGCTAATCTAGCTATTAATACTCTATATGGCGATGCACTTACGTAGTCTAGACCTACTCTATGTAGGAAGTGTATACTCCTCGGGTCTCCTCCATGCTCACCACAAATACCTATCTCAATATCTGGATTGGCTTTACGCGCCTTCTCAACACATATTTTGATTAACTCACCTACTCCCTTAATGTCAAGTGTCTGGAATGGATTATCCTGAAGTAATCCAAGTGTCAGATAGTCGGGTAGGAACTTGTTTTCAGCGTCGTCCCTACTAAAGCTGAATGTAGCTTGGGTTAAGTCGTTTGTACCGAAGCTGAAGAACTCAGCCTCCTTAGCTATCTCGTCAGCTGTTAGAGCGGCTCTGACCGTCTCTATCATAGTACCTACTTTAAATGGAATCTTAAATCCATATTTCTCCTCAACCTCCCTCGCAGCGGGATATATTGCATTTTCCTTTACATATCTAAGCTCCTCAGCCATTGACACTTGTGGAACCATAATCTCTAGAATCGGGTTCTTACCCTCTTTAATAAGCTCTGCAGTGGCTTCTAACATTGCCTTCGTCAATCCAACGTAGATCTCGGGATATGTCACTCCAACTCTGACCCCCCTGTGACCCATCATTGGATTAGCCTCGGTCAATGCTAATACCCTCTTATATAAAGCCTCTTTCTCTCTAATCAGCTCTTCAGACGCGTTACTCATCTTCAACTCATATATCTCCTTAAGAATCTCATCTGGTCTGGGTAGGAACTCATGTAATGGCGGGTCGATCAACCTAATTATCACTGGATATCCATCCATAATCTCTAGAATCTCCTTGAAATCGTGTTTAATCATCTCAGCAAGCTCCTCCATAGCCTCTAAACGCTCTTCCCTAGACTCACTTAGTATAACCTTCCTAAGCTTTTCAAGCCTCTTAGGCTTCCTGAACATCCTCTCTATACGGAGTAAGCCTATTCCCTCGGCTCCAAACTTCCTGGCTATCATAGCATCTTCAGGTAAGTCTGCATTAGCCCTTACGCCTAGCTTCCTAACATCGTCAGCCCACTTCATCAGGGTATCCAACTCTTCTATCAACTCAGGCATCTTCGTGGGAATCTTACCAATATATACACAGCCTGTTGATCCATCTATAGTTATCCAGTCACCCTCCTTAACTATATGCCCATTCACTTTAAACATCTTCCTCTCATAGTCTATTTTAATCATCTCCGCACCTACTACAGCAGGTTTCCCGATTCCCCTGGCTACGACAGCAGCATGCGATGTTAACCCACCCCTCGACGTTAACACCCCTTTAGACGCATAGAAGCCATGTACGTCATCCGGCTTGGTTTCAACCCTAACTAGTATTACCTCCTCACCTTTATTGGCCCATTCAACCGCGGTATCGGGGTGGAATACTACACGCCCACTCACCGCGCCAGGTGAAGCTGCTAACCCCTTCGCCACGGGTTTTACATCGACATTAGGATCTATAGTTGGGTATAATAATTGTAGCACATGCTCGGGAGATACCTTTAGTAACGCCTCTTCACGCGTAATTATCCCTTCTAAGGCCATATCTACAGCGGTCTTTACACGCGCTAAGGGAGTCATCTTACCTGCTCTAGTCTGGAGGAAATATAGCTTCCCCCTCTCAACCGTAAACTCCACATCCTGAACCTCTTTATTAACCCTCTCCAATTGCTTAACCTTCTCATATAGCTCATCATATAACCTAGGAAACCTGGTTTTAAGTTCGTCTATCGATAGTGGAGTTCTAATTCCAGCTACTACATCCTCACCCTGTGCATTAGGTAGGAACTCGCCATATAATTTATTTTCTCCTGTAGCTGGATTCCTAGAGAATACTACTCCTGTACCGCTATCTTCACCCATATTACCGAATACCATAGTCTGAATATTAACTGCAGTGGCATTAGCCATATCCTCTGTAATGTTATTAGCGATTCTATAGAATATTGCACGTGGATTCATCCAGCTTCTAAACACTGCTTTGATAGCGATCTCAAGCTGCCCCCACGGATCATCGATGAATTTACCATACTTATCTCTAATAATATTCTTGTACCTCTCGACAAGTTTCTTCAGACCTTCTACAGGAATCTCTACGTCGTACTTAGCATTATACTCCCTCTTAATTTCCTCGAGCGCTTCGTCGAATAGCTTCTCATCGATCTCAAGCGCTATCCTACCGAACATCTGTAGGAATCTCCTATATGCATCATAGGCGAATCTCTCGTCACTAGTCTGCTTAGCTAAACCCTTAACTGTATCGTCGTTCAACCCTAAGTTTAATATCGTATCCATCATACCAGGCATTGACACAGCTGCTCCACTTCTAACCGAGACTAACAAGGGATTATCCTTATCACCGAATCTCCTACCCATCTTCTCGGCTAATCTATCCATATGAAGTCTTACTTCATCCATAAGGCCGTCAGGGAGATCTAATTTATTTATTAAATCCCATATCTCTCTAATGATCTTATCCCTCTTCTCTGGAGGCGGGTTTCTAGCCAATTCTCTAATCAAATTATCGATTTTATCCTTAACAGGCTTATAGAAATCTATACATGCATCCGTTGATATCGTGAAACCTGGTGGAACAGGAAAATTCAACTGGGTCATTTGGGCTAGGCTAGACCCTTTCCCACCGAGTAACTTCTTATTCCTCCAATCACCCTCCTCAAAATCATATACGTATTTCCTCGACATAATTACACCTACGTACCCTAAACATCTACATAATAGGTCATATTCAGTAATTAAATATATAATTAAATATTAGAACCGATTCTTCCATAAGAATATTAACTATTATTATTCAAGCCCACTAGGTAGAATGAATATACGCCGTGTATATATTATCCTAGTCCATATAAGTCCTTAAAACTATATTTCATCCTACATTTCTTACATAGCCTAACGTATTTAATGAAATCTTCAGATACGCCTTTACTCCTCAATCTAGACTCTATTAATTGGATACTTTTCTCTGGAGCTATGGGAGAACCGCATTCAATGCATCTTACAATTTTATCCATAGTTAACTCACGGTATCTAGTCATATCAAGGCCTATCCTTCTAACCACCTTAACCGCATCCTCTGGACATACAGCCTCACAACCTATGCATCCTATACATTTCACCTGGCTGAATAACAATTTAATTAAATCTCCATCAGACTCCATCTTCAAAGCATTAGATGGACAATAATGTGTACATGCCTCACATAATGTACATTTACTAGGATCTAATTCAACGTCATATACCGGGACTCTATCCAGGGTCTTGTTAAGAGAGTCTTCATCGATATAACTAGAGAAATATATTAAAATATCTTCATAGCTTCTAGATAATACTTTACCTGGGTATCTAACCTCATCTTCATACTGGGTAAAATCCTTCTTCATGAACTCATCTAGAGAATCGAGTATTATGACGTCGACTTTAGATACCGAGTTAAACTCACCAATTAATTTATTATACTCTATAAAGCCTTCTCTATTAAAATCGACATATATAACGGGTGTATACCCATATATAATTGAAATCATTAGATGGTAGACAGATAGATATAGGGGATTATACATGTGTATAGGGGTTAAATACTTCCTCATACCAACCGCATCATAATAATCAATCTTCCTCAATTCATCAATTATGAGAAGATATTTATTTAAGTCTCCCTCCGACCTCAAAGTCCTGAGAAGTAATTCAAATGAGCTAAGAGGATATTCAGGAGATACATATAGAAGACTTGGACATGAGTTTATACAGTATCCACATTCCATACATCTCCCATACTCTATTTCAGGAGGCTTCACATCTAAAATGGCTTCAAATGGACATTCATAAACACATATCCTACACTTATCCAACGATCTACATGCATCTAAGTCTTTTATAAAAGGTATTATAGTCGAGTACTCCTCTATAACCCCACCTCTAAGTATATCCCTTCTACTCAACTTCTCAGGAATCCTCTTCATAGTGACAGGTGTATCGAGATATCTATTAGACTCAATTAATTTAGAATATGATTTGATTAGACTTTCTGGAGTTAATCCAGATAATAAAACATCCCTATAATCCAGATAAATATATTTAATCCAATTCAGTTTATCATCTTTAATCACGTCAATAATTGATTTAATGTATGGAATGGATAACCCATCTCCAAATATTATCGAGGGGGGAGACAGGATATCGGATAACAGGTATATATCTTTAATATATGTTAAATTATAGTTTCGAAACTTAGATTTTATACGTCTATAGACTCTATCTACACCAACTACAATGATGTCAGGCTTCATTTATACTATAGAAACATATTATTTCTATACAACATATAGTTTAAGTAGGCTCCTTCCACCACCCGATTATATCTAGATAATATATATAAATTGTCTGCCTATCACTGATCTCTCCATATATATTGCTTAATGCATTCTTAAGCTCCTGGAGATCCTCGAATCCATCGATTAAAGCATCTACGTCATCCAATTCATTTAGAGATTTTTCAATGATCTTTGAGACCCTAGCCTTACCATAAATCCTTCCACTAGTGTCAGCAAGATAAATTACCTCCCCCTCCCTATACTTCTTCTCAAGCCTAATTGTAGACCTCTTCTTACCCATCTTCAGTAGTTTAAGGTATTCCAGCTTGAACTTCATCTTCCTCATCTACCCTCACCTAATATATAAGTCAGTCTAAGTTTCCCAATTACCTCCCTAGTCCTATTTACAACCTCGTTAATATCCATATCAAAGTAATTTGCAACTCTCTCCCAGGGCCTCGCCTGTAAAACTCTCATAACTAGAATATACTCCATCTTCCTAGGTAGATGAACCCTCTTATCTGGACTCCTCATGAAATGTGTCTTGACAACCTCCCTAATAGCGTCATATGCACCTCCAAACGCCATACCACCGTATATATACATTTTAAGCCTCTCCTTCTGACTTATAGATAGTCTAGGTGAGTAGTTTATAGTCCATTTATCCATACTAAGGAGCTGATATGCTAGTTTAGGCTCTAAATTAAAGTGGGACTCTAACAGCGTCTCCATAAACATCTTCTTAAACTCTACTCTAGCCTTATGGAATAATTCCCTAGCCCTATTAGTCAATGGTTTCACGACGATTGTACTGAATTCACCCGATACAGGGTTTCTCACTGGACTCAGATATAGTGGGAAGTACCCATTCTTACCCCAGAATCTAAGTAACTCCTCTGTAGCGCCGAAGCTCGCGCCCAGCCAGTCAAGCTTAATACTTTTAGCCTCATTCTCGAGATATCTCAAAGCCCTACTTCCCAACCCACGGTTCATCAAGTCAGGGTGTGTTGCTATACGCACGATTCTAATGCCTCTCAATTTAGCTATATCAAGTAGCACAGGATAATAACGGATTAATACAGTTGGTATTAGATGACCTGACGGTGGCTCCCCAGCTAATGTCTTTACTACATCCCTCTCGATTAAGTTACCTTCATATGCTAGATGCAGGCTATTTACAATATGATTCTTATACATTAGACACCTTGCGAAGTGGTGTGGCGCATCACATAGTATCATTATATCATTAGGCCTATTCCTATAGTGTGCATAGATATATATCCCGATAAACTCCTTTAGAAGATGCTTCTTATTAAACAGCCAGTTACTTAAATCCACCTTCACATACCTAACCCGAGAGGGCTCCACCTTAGCCAAATCCTTCTCATTAAATTGATATGGATCAGAATCTAGGAATAGTGTCTCAAACAGCCATTTCTCGATAGGATCATATGGAGCATATCTAATTGGCTCTGACATATGTATCTCTATAAGCTTATCTTTATATACTTCCCTCACTAATGGAAGGAATCTAACCTGGAATCCTCTACCAGCTCCCTCATAGCCATGTAACGTACTTGAGAATATAACCTTATCAAAACGCTCGATAATATGTTCTAGTAAGTGAGTAGGTATACCTGACGACTCATCTACAACAACCAGATCCGCTCTACCCTTTAATGCATTAGGTGGGGATACATACCTAATCTGACCTAATACGCTATTTATCTCAACTATCTCCCCATTCTCCTTCTTCTTAGTATGCTTAATCCCCAACTCTCTAAATATCTTGGATATAAAGTTGAATACTTCACGTGTGTTCACAGGCTCAGGCGCCGTGACAATGACCTTAGCCCTAGGCTTATTAGGTTTAACAACCTTATGTATATAACCGGCTACACCTAATCCAACAGCCGCTGACTTCCCCCTACCCCTATCAGCAGTTACAACTACAGCCCCCCGATCTATCCTAGATAGTCTATCTATCGCATATATTACTTCAACCTGATCCTGTGATAAAGCCCTATTATATACAGTTTCATCAAATGTAACTCCACTTGGGATCTCAGGCTTCTTCCTCTCATATGGTGGAAGCCTAATGTCCTCACCCTCGATAGAGTCTTTCCCGACGAAGAATATCCCTCTAGATTTCGTTAGACTCTCTACAAAATGTCTCTGGAATATCGGTTCAACATCGTGTATAGTATATGGAGAGGATACCATATCTATATGGAATGGTGTAACCATATTCATCCAGTTCTCTCTATTGGGGGCTAAGATGAATATGAGGCCACCTCCCCTAACAACCTCAATCAACCTACCTATATCATTAGGCCTAAGATCCTTCCTAAGATCCATAATTAGGAAATCCCATGTAGTCCCCAAGATCTGCTCAAGCTCCTTAAATGATATATACTTGTATTTAATCTTCTCATTAAAACTCGAGATAATACTCTTAGCCCACTGCTCCTCACCTAAGTCCTCCTTCCCACTAATAAGTACCGTGTAGTTGTTACTTCTGATTTCATTATATTTATTGAGATATTGAGGGATCTGTTCAATATATGGAGTCTCAAATATAAACATCCTGCGGTGATACTCTGCAAGATTGTTCCTTACTATCTCCTCGAATACATCCATTTAAATCACCTGAGTCATTTGATTATGGTGAAACTTAAATTTACTTGATCTAAAGTCTGCAGTAAATAATATATGGATCCTACGTTCACGGCATTTTCTATTAAATTCAATCATAATTTTTAACCTTTCAACATATATTGTGCATCCATCCTTACTTATTACGATATAAACTATATTTCATTAGATAATCAGCTGATAACACCATCTAATATGAAAGTATCTAACTGACCATGCTTGACTTGTATACGCCTCACTAATTTTACATTGGAGTACTCAAATGCATCAATCATGCTCCTCCATGCAGCTGTGATCGTTATAATCCTTTTACAACCTAGGTTAACGAGTGTGTTGACTACGTCTCTATATAGCGATGGAATCGCCCTATCCCTCGTCATTCTAATACCATATGGAGGGTTAAAAACAGTTATAAAACCCTCTCTTAGGGGTATATGATATTTATGGAGATATCTTGCATCAAAGTTGAGGAATTGAATGAACTTGTCTACACCGGCTGACGATGCATTTATAATCGCGCCATCCATATATTTTCTACTTATATCATTATAGAGTATATTGATATCTAGATTGTCTAATTTCGATTCCTCCGCATTCTCTCTATAGTTATAATATAGCTCAGGACTGAAGACGGGGATATTTATTATAGGGTGGGTTTTACGATATAATCCTGGCGCATATCTATATTTATATAATGCAGCTTCAATAGGGATGGTACCTCCTCCAGCCATAGGGTCTATAAAGTCTTCATTATCCCAGTTTGATAATAATACCATTGCAGCCGCAATCGATGTTTTTATAGCTGCAGGATGATTATACCTTCTATAGCCCCTGACATGTAGACTTTCTCCAACTAGATTGATAGTTAGCATATATTTGTCGTTAATAACCCTCATTATAAACTGGATATCAGGGTTATCTAGATCTACTATAGGATCCAAGTCTTGAAGCCTCAGCTTACGGTTAATTACACCACCGATAACCCTATTTACATCTAGACTCGTGAAATCATGCTCACCATATCGATTAGTCTTCAGTGCGAATCTAAGGCCCCTTTTAAAGTATGGTTTAAAATCTATTTTCCCTACTCTCCTACCCAATTCATCTAAATCCGTGAATTCACCTTCATCAATAAGTAAGAGGACTCTATGGATCGTTCTACCCCATAAAATTAATTTATAGCCGTCCTCCTCCGTCCCCTTGAGCCTCAATATATTATCTTCAATTTCAACATCCCTACCTGTAATACCTTTAACTTCCGAAGCAGATATCTGTCCCAATCCGCTGTTTATAGTGATTATATATTCATATTCTGACATGCCTCCGCAAAAAATGTAATAGTCAATATTAAAATAAATTAGCCTCTACATCTAGATTCTTAGTGGAATGCCGATTCCATTAAAATATATTATATCTGATTCCGAGAAAGTTAGCCCAAGTGTATTAAGGGATTTAATTGAATATGCAATCAGATATTTTAAAGATGAAATCCACCAATACTATAATTATAAGGATGGAATACTAGAGATTCAGGTAGATTTACCATATATTTATGTATTTGGAGACATCCATGGAGACTTCGATACTTTGAAAAATATATTGACTAGAATTAGATTTGATGACATAGTAAGAAGTTCTTTAATAATATTCCTAGGCGATTATATCGATAGGGGACCTAAGCAGATTGAGTCGATAACTCTAGTATTATATCTCCTACAAGAATATCCCGATAGAGTGATTTTACTCCGTGGTAATCACGAGCCTCCCAAGTGGCTTCCAGTATATCCCCATGACTTCCCTGGGGTTTTAAGGGTCAATTTCGGGAGGGAGGGGGATGAGATCTATAGATATTTTATGGAGCTATTCCAGTTGATGCCCCATATTGCATATATTAGGAATGGTTTAGTATTCCTCCACGGAGGAGTACCTGTGAATGTCTTGGATATTAATGAGATGGGATGGAAGAATAGGGATGCCTTTATACAAATATTATGGAATGACCCTATAGATGAGGATGGATTCTATCCAAGCTATAGGGGAGTAGGGTATCTATTTGGTACAGACATTGCAAGGAGATTCCTGGAGTATAATGGTTTTAAAGGATTGGTTAGGGGTCATGAGCCTGTAGATGGATACAGAGTCTCACAAAATGGCTGCACACTAACGTTATTCACTAGGCTAGGGCCGCCATACTGGAATAGTAAAGCAGGGGTATATAGATATAGTGTAGAGAGAGTATTTAACGGGTTTAAGGAAGAGGATATAATATTATATCCATGAATATGGATGTCGACCCAATTATAATCGTCCATGGCGGAGCTGGATGGAGAAGAATTGAAGATGAGAGTAAACAGATTATTTTGGATCACATTAAAAAGGCAGTTGACATCGGCTGGAAAATATTACTAGATGGGGGAAGCGCTGTAGATGCGGTTACTGAGGCCATATCATATATGGAGGATAGTGGATACTTTAATGCTGGACTAGGAAGCTGCCTAAATATATCTGGGGTAAGGGAGATGGATGCCGGGATCATGGATGGATACTTATATAGGGCTGGAGCTGTGGCATCTGTAAAATATCCTAAAAACCCGATTAAATTAGCTAGGTATATTATGGAGAATCTAGATCATATCATACTATGCTGTAAAGAAGCCGATAGATTAGCCGAGAAGATAGGCTTATCTAAAATCAGTAACCCTCCACAACGAATACTTGATAGATATAATAAATTAATTAGAGACGAAGATTATTTAAGACGGTTTCCAAAGAACGCCAGAATATTTAACTTATTTTACAATGCTTTGGATACTGTAGGGGCTGTAGCATTGGATAGTAGAGGAAGGATCTCAGCGGGATCGAGTACAGGAGGGATATGGCTTAAGATTCCAGGTAGAATAGGTGACTCGCCTATACCAGGGGCTGGATTTTATGCAGATGAATATATCGGGATTTCCTCGACAGGATTCGGTGAACATATCATATATTCTATGCCTGGAGTCATTTTAAGGGAATATATTGAATTAGGATATAATGTCAGAAAGGGGTTGGATAGATTGTTTAAGTTTTTGAAAACTAGATTCGGGTTAGACAATATGGGTTTGATAGGATTAACTGGAGACGGTGAGATAATTTATAAATTTGATACAGTTAGAATGCTAGTCGGTTATAGGACTCGAGATAAGAGTTTTATTAATTTCGTTGAGAGGGATTAGCCAGCCAACTTCTTTCTGGCATAGTTCAAGAATATTTTATACATGTTCTGTGTATATAGTACTAGAATAATCTTCTTTAAGGTCTTTCTATATTTATCAATATACTCTATAATTGCGTCTATCATAGCACTTGCAGCTAATTCGGGTGGAACTCCATATATGCCTGTAGATATAGCTGGAAATGCTATTGACTCAAATTTAAACTCTTCAGCAAGTCTAAGGGAATTGTATACTGCCTTCATCAATTTACCACGCTCTTCACCCTCCCCATATATAGGTCCAACTGTGTGAATAACCTTCTTAGCCTTAAGATTCCCAGCTGTAGTAGCTACTGCATCCCCAGTCTCTAAAGGGCCATATTGACTGATAATCTTATTAGACTCCTTCTGAATTATATCACCACCCTTCTTAACAATTGCAGCCGCTACACCCCCACCATGCTTCAGATATTTATTAGCAGCATTAACAATTGCGTCAGCCTCAACTTCTGTAATATCACCCTTCATAACTATAATCTCGACATCCCTATAGTAGAAAGTCTCCATACTACACACCCCGAACCCTATATAAGATATCTTATGTTGATATAGATTAATCTCAGTCTTTATTGCATATTTAAAGACGGTTATAATTCAACGTCATATTCATTTAAAAGTTCTAGAAGCTTGTCTCTAGTCTTTATAATGTGTTCTACAGCCATATCCATATCTATAATCCTAGTAAGCATTCTATGCCTCCAGAATATTCTCTTATGCTTACTATCTACATATCTCGTGAATGTACCCTTCAATTCATCTGGAATCTCAATATTAGGCTTATTAATAATAAAATCTACATAACACCATGTATACGCATCCTCCTTATAGTCACTTGCATAGCTGATGTCGAATGATATAATGATAGGAGAGTCGTCTGAAATAGAGATTCTCTCTGAATCTCCACTTATATTCAAGTCAACTTGTTTAAATCCATATCTAGAGAAATCTTCCCTAATTAAATACTCTATTAACGCCCTTCTCCTCCTAATATTTAGCTTACTAAGCTTTGAAATCTTCTCCACCCCAGTTAAACCTTTTATAATTATATTCATTTAATATCAGAATATATTAATATAAAAGATTCGTCTCATATATCTATTCGTAATTTAATTTAATTTATAGGTGTCTAGATGGCGTTATCATCAGCCTCATTCGATGCGATAGTTAGAGATACATTTTATCAATTGCTACAAATTCATCCAGAATATGCAATAGGGTTGGGATACCCTTATGAGGGGATGCTTCCAGACCTATCACTAGATAGTATAAGCAGGGAAAAGGGATTGATAATGCTTACGCTGGAGAAGCTAAGAGATGTCGATATTGACTCGCTACCGTTCCAGAAAAAACTTGATATAATGGCGTTTAGAGACTATCTGAGGTTAAGGTGGTTCTTCCTAGATAGATGGCCTATATGGAGGATGTATCCGGAGGCCCCCGAAATACTCTATAATATCATGCTATATACGTATCTCGACCCGGATTTAGATTTCCCAACTAAAGTTAGGAAGATTATATCTTATTTAAAGGAGACCCCGACATTTTTAGAGAGATCTAAGGCGAGGATTAAACAGCCTGTTAGAATATTTGTAGACGTAAGTCTACTTATGATAACATCTCTCAAACATTTCCTATATATCCTACTTGACGAAATATCTAGGGATAGACAAGCATCGAGAATATATACATCCAATAAAAGAGACTTTGATAATGGATTGGAGGCTGTTGATAAATATATGGAGTGGATTCAGAGTCTAAGGGAGAGGGAGATATACGAGAATATTATGGGTAGAGAGTTATATGATGAGTTAATTAAAATTAGAAGACTATACAATAGTCTAGATGAAGTATATCGCATGCTTAAACGTGGGATTGAGGAGTGGAGAAAGAAGTTAGATGTCTTAGCTCAGGAAGTTAAGGCTGATGCAACACCGCATGATATACTTAAGATAATTTATGAAAAGACTCCGAGTAGCCAGTTGTCGGCTGTAAGCCTATATGAAAGATCTTTAGTAGATGTTAGAAGGGTGATTATGGAGAAAAAGCCTTTAAATCTTGAGGATATCCCGGTTGAGATAAGTCTATTACCAGCCCCGGCGACCTTAAGACTACCTATATTCCATTATTATCCAAAGATATCGAGGGATAAGGGTGTTGAGAAAGCAGTTATATATGTTAAGATATCTGAGGAGACTGAGGAGCTTCAACTACATAATCCATACTTCGTCCTACATCGCATTATGAGAGAGATATTCCCAGGTAAGCACCTCATGTTTGTATCAGCTATGGCCTCTGGAAATAGAGTTAGGCAGATGCTTGATCTACCTGAGCTGATGGAGGGATGGGCATTATATGCAGATCATGTAATGGCTGAATATGGATATACAAATAATCCGATGCATAACTTCATTAGAGGGGTTGAAGTATATAGAAGTATATTACTGGCATATGTAGATGTAGCTGTGAATATAGGAGACCTATCCTATACTCAGGCGACTAAATTACTGATGGAAAGAGGTTTTATGAGTAAGAATGAGGCTACATCATCGGTGATTCAAGTCCTACTTTCACCTACATCAGGATTATCAGCGTATATAGGGTTCAGGTTCCTAAATGATCTGAGGAAGAGGATGGAGGGGTTGACTAGTAGGGAGCTTGATCTAAGATGGTTCCATAATACTATTTTAAAGAATGCAGTATTGCCTCTACCCTACTTAGAGATAGCGCTTGTAAGGGAGTATAGTGAGTATTTAATTGAGAAGATAATGGAGAAAATAAGTAGGGAGAGAGAACTAGGTATATAGGGAGAGTAATATAAGGATCGTCAATACAATAGCTAGATATGGACTTGTAACCTTAAATAAAATCCAGGCTACCCTCCTACTAGGATTTATTATTAACTTAATTGATAGGATCATTACTATAGTATTTAATACAGCTATCGAGATCAGGTAAACTGGATTAACAAATATCCCGCCGAATATAGGCAGTACACTTGAGAAGAATATTAGAATAACCGATGATATCCCTAGACAGTTAATCGCCTTCTTCTCATCTAAAACCGCTGTAAGCATCGGTACACCAGCCTTTATATAATCCTCCCTCCAGTATAACGCTAGACTCCATATATGCAATGGAGTCCACATGACTATTAACCCAGCTAATATAATGCCTTCAAGCGGTAGATATCCATAGTATGCTGTATAACCCATTGCAATCGTAGCGCCTCCACTGAAACTACCTAGAATAATATTCCATCTAGTCCTCCTCTTAGATAATAGACTATATATCACTATATTATCGAATAACCCAAATAGAAGTAAAGCTAGTGTAGCAATATTTATTAAATATGATGTATAGATGGCTATTCCACTCAAGACTAATCCAAATACCACCGCCTTAAACGGAGGATCTATAAGTCCTTTAGGTAGAGGCCTATTTTTAGTCCTCTCCATAATTCTATCTATATCCAGGTCTATATAGCTCGTAATGGTATTTGCACCTGCTGTACCTGCTAATAGTGAGATGAATAGTATTAATAGTGTTAAATCAATCTTTCCACCGGATGATATTAGGTATCCGGCTATACCAGCGTAGACTAATAAACTCCATAACCTCGGCTTGGTTAGTATAAAATATGTTTTTATCGTATTGAAGATACTCACCTCGACTCACTTAGCAAGCATCTCCTTAATCCAATTCCACATTTCGTCAATATCATTTTTAAGTTTTTCTAACAGCCATTTATTCTCAGGCTTAAATAAATGCTTAAACCTACCCTGAATCTTTAGATAATCCTCCAGCGGAACCCTCCTCTTCTCCAACATAGTATTACTCGGTGGATTAAGCCTCAGCCTCCCATCCTCATACTCCAATAAAATCCATGCACCACTCAAGACCGCCCTTTTAGCGACTTCAATAGTGAGGCTTGTATCGATACGCCATCCAGGTGGACATGGGTTAAGTACATGTAGATACTTAAATCCTCTAATTGATAAAGCCTTCTTAACTTTATTATATAGGTCTAATGGATATGCTGGTGTAGCAGTCGCTATATAGGGAATATTATGCGACATCATAATCCTAATTAAATCCTTCTTAGCCTCTCTCTTACCCTCCCATGTAGTCGTGGTCCATGCCCCTCTGGGGGTGCCTCCGCTTCTCTGGATCCCTGTATTCATATAGGCTTCATTATCGTTACAAATATAGAGGATATTATGTCCTCTTTCAGCCGCACCACTTAAGGCTGCAAACCCGATGTCGTATGTAGCACCGTCTCCAGCCCATACAATTACATTGACATCATCCCTACCCCTCCTCTCAAGCGCCTCTATAATACCTGATCCTACAGCCGCTGATGCGGCGAATGGGGTATGATAAAATGGAACCCTGAAAGTCGCCTTATTCATCGTCCCAGCTACTATACTGGTACATCCTGCTGGTACAACGAATATCGTGTTTTTACCCGCCGCTTTCAAAATATGCCTTAATGTTATTGAAAAACCACATCCATGGCAGGCTGGATGCCCTGGATTGAAGAGTTCTTCTTCACCTAATCTTTTTACAATAGCAGGCCTAAACATATTCACCACCCATTAGATAATAAGTCTTCTTCATATCCAACTTACCTGTCTTTAAATCATGAACAGCCTTAATAAAATCATCTTTAGATACCTCAACCCCGCCTAAACCGACTATAAAATCATATACTGGTATCGAAAGAGCCTCCTTAGATATCGAGTCTCTAATGTCTGCGGTTATAACGCCTCCCAATCCCATAGATACACCTCTATTAAATACTAGAATAGCCTTTGAATCAGCTACTTTATCGATCAACTCATCATGCGGAAATGGCCTAAATAGTCTAATTGATAGATGCCCAGCTCTAATCCCCATATCCCTCAATACATCAACTGCATCTTCAGCGTCACCACCCATCGCACCTGAAGTAACTAGAATATACTCTGCATCCTCGGTTTTGTATGCTGGGATAAGCTCACCGTAGTTCCTCCCAGTCAACTCAGTATACTCCCTACCAACTCTTCTAATGACACTAAGCGAATATATTATACAGTCCCATATATTCTTTCTTAGCATATAATGTTGCTCTGCAGTCGGTAGATTACCCACCGATACTGGGTTCTCAGGATCTAGTAAAGGCTTTATATGCTCTGGAGGAGGTAGGAAGCTATCTATTTCATCCTGCATAGGCATCTCAACAGGCTCTGATGTATGACTTACAATGAAAGCGTCATGAGCTACACCTACGGGAAGCCTTACTTCATCGTCTTCAGCTATCTTAAAGGCCTGTATAATTAAGTCATATACTTCCTGTGCATTCCTGGCTAGGAACAAGATCCAGCCCGAGTCCCTCAATGCATATACATCCTGATGATCACTCCATATATTCCATGGAGGGGCTAAAGCCCTTGTGACGAATGATGCGACGACTGGTAGCCTTGAGTTAGCGGCCCACCATATATTCTCATACATATAAAACAGTCCATGGCTCGCCGTAGCCGTAAATGCTCTGGCTCCAGCCGCTGAAGCACCTATCGCCGCAGCCATCGCCGAATGCTCCGACTCCACCCTAATCATCGTTGTATTATACTCTCCCTTCGATATAAGCTCATCAATCTTTTCTACTATAGTGGTCTGGGGCGTAATGGGGTATGCGGCTACAACTTCTACTCTCGAATGGAGAGCAGCGTATGCCGCTGCATAATTACCCGTTAAAACATATTTCCTCCTAACCCTCTCCATATTCATCCACCATTTTAATAGCATCTACAGGACATTCATGGGCACATATTCCACATCCCTTACACCAATCATATAACACTATTGGATAACCCTCCTCATCTAACTCGTATGCAGAGTCCGGACAATATATCCAGCATAATCCACATCTTGTACATTTCTCTCTAATTATGACAGGTTTCTGCCACCTCCAGTATCCAGTCTTACCAGCCGATCCAGGTGCGGGTTTAGCTATGGGATACATGACTTCAGGCAATCTCAACCACCTCGACAGCATATTTTAAAGCCTTAATATTCTTCTCGAGTATTTCTCCACTCCACCTCTCCTTCAAAACCTCCTCCGCAACATCTATATCAATAAAATCTAGAAGCTTGACTAATACGCCTAATAATGGGATATTCACCAGTGGTATACCTCCAACCTTAAGATCAGCCTTCAACGCTATTTCAACCGCATTAACAGGTATAACCTTAAAATCCTGGAGCCTACTCCTCTCAGCCTCAGTCAATTCATCTACATTTATAATTACATATCCACCCTTCTTCAAACCTTCTAGAGGGTTTATTATATTGAGTAGATGTCTATCAGTAATGATTACTATATCTGGGTTTTTAACACTACTTCTAGTTCTAATAGGTTTATCAGATATCCTTGTAAACACTCTCGTAGGTGCGCCCCTCCTCTCAGCCCCGAAGATGGGTATCGACTGGGCATACAATCCCTTTTTAACAGCCATCTCTGCAAGTAAGTTCGATGCAGATACTAAACCATGTCCACCTCTACCATGCCAACGAATTTCAAGCATATGCGTCATTCCAAAATTTTGAATTATAATTCGTCATAGAAAAATAAAGATAATAACAATAGTGGAGTATTATATATTTTGTACTAAAGATGCTGGCATGATAGATATGCTGGATGTATATCTAGAAAAGAAATATTATTATCCTGGAGACGAAGTCAGGGGATCTCTAGTATTAAACATGTATAGGGATGCTGTAGCTAAGAATGGAGTCATTAAAATGTCATATATCTACTTAGGATATGATCCTATGCGAAATATAATTTATAAGAAGGAGTATTTAGACTGGAAATATGAGTTCATCAAGAAGGAGAAGCTGAATAAAGGGGTCTATACATATGAATTTAAATTCAACCTACCAGAGGAGATACCGCCGTCTTATAGGGGGAGATATATAGAGGGGGTATTGAAATATGAGGCTAGCGTAGAGATCCCACCGTATCCACGGATTGCAAAGAAGGGTGAAATATATATAGTATCTAAAACTAGTGAGAAGGTTAGAGAGAAGGTCGTGAGTGGCGGTGGGGCGGATATTAATTTCACACTAATATTTAACGATCCCTTAATAGGCTTTAAGGAGTTAAAGGGGGTCTTAATCTTACATGAAGCCAGGAATGTAAATAGGGTGACTATCGAAGCGTGTATAAATGAGTGGATCGGCTATACACACCTAAAGCTGTTTAAACATAGATACTCGATATCCAGGTGTTTGGCAAGGAAAAACTACGTTATAAGAGGATTAGCGACTAGACAACTGCGATTTACTATAGACTTAGGCAAACCTTTTAGGGGGACATATGTATATACGTCGCCATATTTCGATGAGAATATCAGGATAATGCCCTTACTAAGGATAATATTTCACAGAGCGGGAAGACCTCCTAAAGAATATGAGATTCCATTTCACTGGTATGTACATGGCGAGACCGAAGCTATAGAAACCTACATAGATAAGGAAGTTAAAGTATATATGGATACAGTATCTAGGGATGTCTTAAGATATTTCGAGGAATATGATGAGGGAGATGCCATGGACATATATTTATACCTTACTAAGAAAGGCTTAAGCATCTCTATAGAGGAGATTAACAAGATTCTTAATGATCTTTTGGATAGAGAGATTCTGGAGATCTCGAGAGATGATCCGATATTAAGGAAATATAGAATTAGGCTATAGTTCTATATATCTCCCCTTACCCTCCTCGACCGCCTTAAGATAAATTTTGTATGCCATCGCAGCATCCAGGATTGCAGTTCCTACACTCTTAAATATTGTAATCTCCTCATCATTCTCCCTACCTATAACCTTGCCGACTATAACTTGAGACAACTCTCCAACTACCTTAGATTTATGGATTACACCCTTCTCCAGAGGAATCCTGATATCACCAGATGAATACGCGTCTTTAGAGTCTACGTAGATTTTAGACGCCCTAGCCATACTATTATCGTCAAGCTCTCTAGAATCCTTATTGATATATCCTATACTGACTATGTGCACACCCTTCTTCAAATATTTACCATCTAAAACTGGTTTTACACTTGTTGTAGCTGTTATCAAGATATCCGACTTAGACACCACCTCATTCGCATCATCTACAGACTTAAACTCAATATCATACTGCTCACTGAATTTATTGATAAGTGATACCGCCTTATCTTTAAGAGCGTCATATACAAGCACTCTATCGACACCTGGATATAACGTTAGATGCATATGTAATTGCATCATCCCTTGTATACCGGCTCCCATCAAACCTATTACTGACGGAGACTTCACAGCCAAATATTTGCTTGACACCGCCCCCATAGCTCCAGTCCTATATGTCGTAACTTTAGTACCCTCTACAATAGCTAATGGAACTCCTTTAATCCCGTCGAATATGGAGACAAATGCATACAATGGTGGTATGCCGTATAACTCTGGATTTTCAAAGAAATATGTAATCAGCTTCACTCCAATAATGTTATAGCCATGTAGGTATGCAGCCATAGATCCGTAAAATCTTTGGGGAGCATCGAGTGTGATCTCCTGCCTAGGTGGAAGCTCTACCCCATAGATCTCCTTATTTTTAAATGCCTCTTCAACTACTTCAATCGCATATTTATAGTCGATTATCTCATCAATAACCTTAGAATCTATTACAAGCAGCTTCATAACAATAAATTTTATTGCTAAACAGAAATTTAACATTAGAGATATGAAGTCGAGGTCTTCATATAAGAAAAATTTATAATATTTTAAGACAAATATTTAGAATTAAATTCAAATATATTTTTAATGCGATTTTAAAACAGCTAAATCAGTATTATAAATTACTTTTTTTAACATTAGAATTAGAATGTTTTAAATGTGGTTGAATATGCCGATATTTATCGTCTTATCTAAGTTGACTGACGCAGGATTCGAGACACTCAAGTCTAAGCCTGAGAGAGTTAAGGAGGTTAATAAGAAACTTGAGAAGATGAGTGTTAAGATGCTGGAGCAGTACACTGTATTTGGTGAATATGACTTCGTAAATATTGTAGAGGCTAGGATAATTTAACTATAATGAAGGCTATGGTAGAGATGATTAGTAGGGGGACGGTGAGAACGATAACCCTACCAGATATTAAGGTAGATGATCTGATTAAAGAGCTGAAAAATAGCTTTCACTCCATCTGATCCAGGATAAAATTCTTACCCTTTTCAATATCCTTTATATAACCCATATACCAGTCGCGTCTCCCTCCCCCTCTG
>DQXH01000064.1 GCA_011043415.1 Thermoprotei archaeon
CTCCATTAAAGCTCTTTCTAATGAAGAGGCTGCGTATTCCTCGGGAGACATGAATGTAGGGTGATAATTCGTCCAGTATCGTCCTAAAATATATAGTGGAGCTAGCATACCAGGCGTCCAATAGAAGTTTATAGACATATATCCATATTCGCCGTATGCTACATACACAGCCAAATCTTTAAATGAAATATTCTTATCGAGTACCCTATCCCTATAAGCCTCATCCAGTTTCTTAACGGTATAACGTAACCCATAGTCGGATATCATCCTTAGTATCCAGTTATCCTTCTTAATTAGACCGTCGATGACCTCACATGCTAACTCCATATTTTTATGTGAATCATTTGGACGATAGGTTAATGGATCGAATCTCGGATGATCACTCAATCCGATTTCACCTGGTTTCAACAAACCATTTTTAACTACATCAAATATCCATGCTATGACATGCCCGAGCTCGATTATGTCAAATCCCAATGAATCCGCATATTCAACCAGCTTTAACGTATCCTCAAATATAAATACACCGATATATGGACCTAATGCATTGAAGGGTTCATAATCAACCTTCTTACCATTGTAAACTTTTTTACATGTCACCGGACAAGGCTCCCCACATGTAAACCAATTTCTAGACTCTCTTGAAACTATCTTATTAAATGGACTCCAGAAATACTTCAGGATATATTCATTTAACCTAAGCCTCAAGAACCTGGATAGATAGATCATGTTATAACCAAATACCGGTATCAAGTCACGATACATTATGTAATTTACTCCAAATGTACCTCCAGTACCTAATTTACTCGAGTACCTATATTTCTCTGTAGTCTTCATTATAATATCTCCATAGGAAGAGTTGAAGAGTTGTCTAATTAATTCATCGACCCATTTCCTATCTTTAAAAAGCGCTTTTTCACATAGACCCCCCACTAGAATCGCAACTACATTATGTGCATTATATAGTACACTTCCTCCTCCACCCCTAGCCGCTGAATCTTCTGAGCCGGGTCTAATACTCAGATTATGAAAACCTATATCGAACGAGAAAATTGCACCATTTATAGTATATATCGATGCAGGGCCGATTAAAATTGGTCTCAGCCTATACCTACGTATATACTCTCCATATCGATTTAATAGATAGTATGTTAGAGCATATACCCCTTTAAATCCATTGAAACCCTCAAATACATCCTCCAACTCACTTTTACTAATAGAGTCGTACACGATGTTAAGTCTACAGTCTGGTTCACTATATATGACAAGTATCGTAGGTTTCCGCCCCTTACCCACTATCGATACAGCATCTAACCCTGAATTCATGAACCTGTATCCGACACCACCTACTGAACTCACATGTAGAGTCGACGACTGCGGACTCCTAAATATAAATGTAAGTCTATGCATACCAATTAAAGCCCCTCCGGTAAAAGGTCCCTTACCAAATATGATGGCGTTTAGGGGCGAGTATACATCGTATTGATAACTCTTATATTTATTTAAATGAAGATTGATTGCTAAGTCGATTGGACCTAAGATACCATCCTCAAATCTATAATCCTCTAGTATATGAGTATTTTTACCAACGTCTATAGTACAAAGTCTGTATTTATTCACAGATATTCACCAGCTTATAATCCATTTAATCAATGCATATTTAAAGATATGAATAACTAATTTAATTCTGGAGGTTCTCATGACGACAATAAAAGATATTATGAGAAGTACAGGTATTATTAAAACTTCTCCCGAGACTAGGGTCTTAGACGTGATTAGGCTGATGTATGAAAATAAAGTAGGGAGTGTATTGATTACAGACGGTGACAAGCTTGTAGGCGTATTTACAGAGAGGGATCTCGTTAGACTAGTGGCCGAGGAAAAACCTCTGGATATTCAAGTTAAGGAGGTTATGAGTAGGAGGTTGATTACAGCGAAGCCATATGAAACTATAAGTTTAGTAGCATCTAAGATGGTCGAACACTGGATTAGGCATATACCAGTCGTAGACGATGAAAATAGGGTATTGGGTATGGTTAGTATTAGGGATATCCTCAGATATATGATTTCATCCGCGATATTCCCATAGAGAATTACTCAGCCTCCTCCCTCCTATATGGCTTTAATAATGCCTTAGGCACCTTAGCCCTCCTAGCTATAGGTATTAAAACCAGTATAGTTACTATAAAGGGGATAGATTGTAGGAATTGATATGGTATATTACGGCCATATGTCTGTGCAACCGATCCTAATGCATCTAACCCGCCGAATAGGAGACTACCCAATATAATTTTAAGTGGATTCCACATCCCAAACGATACTAACGCGATTGCAATCCATCCCCTACCCATACTCATATTAGGTAGAAACATGTTACTATGTGCTGTAGATAACCATGCGCCAGCCATACCAGCAGTTGATGCAGCTATGAAAATTGCTAGATACCTTATCATAAATACGTTTACACCTAATGTATCTGCCGCCTTAGGATTATCCCCAACGGCTTTTATATGCAACCCCAGTTTAGTATATTCCATTATCCAATGTAAGAATAACACTATCAAGACTACTACGTATGCCGCGACTGGCTGACCAAATATACTTGGTCCGATAACCGGGATATCTGTTAAATAGGGGATATATATTCTCGGGAAGCCCTCTACGGTAGGCGGTACACCTCCTACAGACTCTATACTCAATCTATAGATATAGACACTTAATCCAGATCCAATTATTGTAAAACCTAGTGTAGTGACATGTTGTTGCGTACCTATTGAGATGACGAAGATACCCATTATAATACCTAGTAGGCCTGTGAGTAATCCGGCTGATATAAATCCTAGGTAGGGATTGCCAGTCTTATATGTTACTACAAAGCCGATACTAGCGCCTAGCATTATCATACCCTCTATCCCTAGATTAAGTATGCCGCTTCTCTCAGCATACGCCTCGCCAACTGCAGCTAACATTAATGAGATAGAATCTCTAATCATTAGTATTGCGAATGCGGTCAGTACGCCTATTACGAACCCCACCCTAATCCCTCCAGACGATCCTTATCCTGTAGCTTGAATACAACTGGGTTAATGCAGCTACTGCAAATAGACTTCCTTCAAATACCATGGCTAGTGGATAGGGGATCCCCGTAGTCCTCTGTAGACTAAGCATCCCGATCTCTATAATCGATACGAAGAAAGCTGCTAAGAATACTCCAATTGGATGGCTCATACCTAGTGTAGCCACGAGAATACCTGAGTACCCATATCCCGGAGACAGATCCTCTCTAATCGTATGTGAAACCCCCATTACCTCATATGCCCCAGCCAATCCAGCTAATGCACCGCTTAATAATGCGGCGATAAAGATTCTTTTATCGACATCCATCCCCTGGAGATATGCTGCCTTGGGATTTAATCCGATCATCTTGAGTTCATACCCATATTTACTTCTAGTATACATTATATAGTATATCCCGATGAGTATAATCCCTATTATAAAACCTAGATGCATCCTCCCAAAGCCAGGTATTCTAGGCAACTCTGCACTATCATGAATATATGGTGACTCAGGCCAATGCGTCAACGGATTCTTCCAGTAGAAATGTAGAATGGCTGAGATCCATAGAATATATATCCAGTTACTCAATAAAGTTGTTACAACTTCATCAACTCCATACCTCTGCTTTAAATATATAGATGGATATATAGCTAATGCACCGCCTACTAGACCCGCTACTGAAGCTACTAGGATATGTAGGGGCTTTGGAAGAGATATATAAACTCCTATTAGAGCCGATAATAAGGCGCCGACGTATAATTGCCCCTCTGCACCAATATTCCAGAACCTCACAAGGAATGCTATCGCTACACCTAGGCCAGTTAAGAGTATGGGAGACATTCTAACTATAGTCTCGCTAAAGCCATATTTACTACCTAGAGATCCCTTAAGCATAAGATATAGGGCTGTGAATGGGTCTAAACCATATGGGATCGTGGCTAGACTCGTGAGTAGAAATCCTATGATGATCGTAACAATATAATATATTATAAGCTTATAATGTGGTAGCGGCTCCCTCCTCTCTACGATGATCTCGGGAAGCCTCATCTACTTCACTCCAGATATAGCGAGACCAAGCTCTTCCTCACTAACCCTACCGCCTTCAAATTCTCTAATGATAACCCCGTCATTCATCACTAAGATTCTATCGCTCAACTCGAATACCTCATCCAAGTCGTCTGAGACTAATAAGATGCCTAACCCCTTCTCCCTCTCCCTCATCAATAAAGTTCTTACGAAGTTAGTTGCTTTAATATCCAAACCCCGACTGGGATATACCGCTATAATAACCTTCTTCCTATCCTCATTATAACTAAATTCCCTAGCTAAAACAACCCTCTGTCTATTTCCACCGGATAAGGCTTTCACCGGGATAGTTATATCTGGAGTCTGGATACCATATTCGTCTATAAGCTTTAATGCATACTTCCTAAGTCCATCATGATCCATAAAACCAAGTTTATTACTAGATTCGCGGTATACCCTACTAATTAGATTCTCATATACAGATGCATCCATAAACAATCCTTCATAATTCCTATCTTCAGGAATTATTATAACCCCCTTATTAAAGATATTCGAGGGATCCATATTCGTAATATCCTCTCCAAATACATATATAGACCCTTTATACACCTTCCTAATACCTATGATAGCCTCAATAAGCTCCTTCTGACCATTCCCAGCTACACCGGCAATACCTACGATCTCACCCTCCCTAACCTCAATCGAGGCCCCTTTAACTCTAAACCTACCTAAATCATCCTTAACCCATAATCCATTAATCTTTAATATCGTCTTACCCCTTCTAGAAGATCTTCTAATCTCATATGGCTCGATCCTACCGACCATCAACCTAGCTAACTCATTTATATCTGTCTCCTCAGGCTTTAAAGTAGCTACAACTTTCCCACGTTTCATAACGGTGATTCTATCACTTACATTCATAGCCTCCTCAAGCTTATGTGTAATGAAGATTATACTCCTATCCTCATTAGATACATTATAGAAAAAGTTGAATAGGGTGGACTTCTCAGCGGGAGTTAACACAGTGGTAGGCTCGTCGAAAATCATTACTCTACTATTCTGATACAGCAACTTAATTATCTCAACCCTCTGCTTCTCACCGACAGATAAATAGCCCACCCCAGTATCTGGGTCTAATTTAAATCCATACTCATTTATAATTTCTATTACCCGCTTCCTAGCACTACTGTAATCTGGTATGAATCCGAGATTATCATCCCCTAAAATAATATTCTCTAATACAGTTAGACTGTCTACTAGGTTGAAATGCTGGAAAACCATTCCAATACCATACTTTATCGCGTCTGAAGGACTTCTAAACCTCACTTCCCTTCCATCAACAAATATCCTCCCCCTATCAGGTCTATAATATCCATAGAGGATCTTCATTAAAGTAGACTTACCTGCTCCATTCTCACCCAGTAGACTATGTATCTCCCCTCTAATCAGATTAAAATCGACGTTATCGACAGCTACGACACCTGGAAACTTCTTGTATATTCCATGCATCTCAATTATGTTTTCGTGGCTCTTCATCTCAGATCTAGAAGTCTGTAGTTGCTGGACCCTCTACAATCGGAACCCTCAACGTACCGTTTAGAATCTCGTCGATCATCTTACCTACTTCATCTAAAACCTTCGTCTCCTCAAGCTTCTCAACTATATGCTTATAGAGCCTATTCCTCCAATCATGTAATTCAGGCCATCCAGCTAATTTAGCTCCTCCCTTAGCCATCATACTCCAGTCCTTTAGATCCTGAGCCACCCACGCATCTTTCTTAATCATATCTATTACATAGCTTACTGTAGGCCACATATCCCATTCAGGGCCTGTGACGACTATTTCAGGAGCCTCCTTCCACTGGTCAAGGAGGTTTCCGAATACAGGTATCTTATAACTCTTTGCAACTGAGAATACACCGTATCTCTCTGCATATATTACGTCAGCCCCTAGACTAATTAGCTCCTCAGTCCTATCAGCCGCCTTAGGTGGGTCGAACCAGCTGTTAATATATCTAATACCTACTTGAATATCTTTATCATACTTCTCCCCATATTTAGCTGCACCTATCTTAAATGCATTTACAAGCCTATTAACCTCCTCAATCTCCATAGCGGCTACGACACCTAATTTACCACTCTCAGTCAATGCACCAGCGATATAGCCACATAGGTATGCCGGCTCATGAATCCAGTTATCGAATACACTTACGTTTGGATCCATAGGACTTAATCCAGAGCCGTATACAAAGTAAATGTCTTGATGATCCTTAGCAATATTCCTAGCCTCCTCCTCACATCCAAATACGTCGGCGAATATCAGGTTATATCCATTTGCGATAGCCTCTTCGATAGCGGCTGGAACTTGCTGATAACCTCCGGCTAGATGCTCTGTATAGCTATATTCAATCTCATATTCATCCCTAGCCTTCAACAATGCCCTATGAACCACACCTACCCAAGGCTCGTCTACAGACGTTGAAGGTACGAAGTATGCTCTAATACCCTTCTTCTCCTCCTTTCCACCTGTAATCCCCTGTGATATATAGTATGCTGCTCCGCCTAGGATAACAAGCCCTAATCCGACGGAAAAATATTTAAGGAAGTTTCTCCTATTAATATTTTCCCCCGACATATGAGATGCACCTCTTGGAAAGGAGGGTTTAAACCCCTCCTTTCTAAGAGGATATAGTTTTGCAGGCGGGGTATATAAATTTTTTGACTAGTATATGAGGATATTAAATGTCTATAACCATCTAATTTATTCGATGAGAAGCATCATATAGTTGCTATCCACCCTAATCCCTGGTAGCTTCTTTAAAGACTTCCTAGCCCCGTCACTACCCAGGTATTTAATGAGGTTTTTAATAGGCTCCTCAGAGAGCCTATCCCTATTAAATATGAAGTCATATCTCTCCCATGTAAGCGGTATAAAGTCTACATCTAGACCTAATGTAGCGAGTTTTGTAGCTATACCTACGTCATATAACCCTGCTGCAACTGCATTAACAATCGCTGAATGCGTCTTAGCCTCCACCGTATATCCATCGATCTTCTTAATTAACTCGCTAAATTCTATATTCATTTCTTTAGCTAGCTTATATAACATTAGATCAATATATACTCTTATTCCGCTGCCCCCGACTCTATTAATAAATTTAACATCATCTCTAAGCAGGTCTCTAAAGCTCGTAATTTTCTTTGGATTACCCTTCTTCACTACAAAACCAATGTTTCTATAGAATCCATGATATAATATAGCGTTATTTACATTATACTTCTTTATATATGAGACGTTGTATTCCCCATTCTCATCCAAGAGGTGTATGCCTCCGAAGTCGCTATAACCTTCTCTAACTCCTATTAATGCGCCAGTCGATCCAACCACTATCCTCTTTAAATTATATTTAAACTCGTTATAGAACTGTTTTAACAGGTTATCTAATGCTATGCTGTGGCTAGTTAAATTAATTATATCTGCTGGTCGGATAAAGTTGCTAAATAACTTTACGGTATATTCATCACCCCTATTTACATACATGGTGTTCTCCGGAATCTCTATAAATCCGTCTGAATATGATAACGTAGCTAATGCACCACTCTCGGTCTTAATAGGATAGAATAGGATTTTATGGGCGCTCCTCTTAAGGTAAACTGGATAAAGCTGTCTAACACCTGGCTCGCTTCTGAAAAAGTATCCAGATACAGCCTTTATATCGGCAGACGACCTTGGGGGATACATGTTAGCGCGTCTTAATACATTTGAGAATATCCTTATATATATCATGAGTGCACTTACTGGGAAGCCTGGTAAACCAATTAATAGCTTATCCCCTATGAAAGATGCCAGCGTCGGTTTACCTGGTTTAGTCTTTACACCATGAAATAATATTCTATAGTCTTCAAAACTCGTTACAGCCTCAAATAGTATATCCTTACCCCCTACGCTAGTCGACCCGCTTAATACAATTAAGTCGGCATACTTGATACCTATTGTAATTTTATTGATGAAGTCATCCACATTATCCCTCGCTATACCTAAGTCGATAACTTGGAAACCATCTTCGACGAGGGATGCTGTCAATGAATATATATTTATATCATATATCTCCCCAAATCCGATGCCCCTACCGGGTCTCGTAAGCTCATCTCCAGTACTTATGTATGCAACCTTTCTCTTCCTATAGACTCTAACCTTATCGATCCCCAACCCGCCTATCACACCCAACTCACGAGGACCTAGTAGAATACCTTTATAGTATATGACCTCACCTCTTCTAACATCTGAACCAGCGTGCTGGATCCATTCACCCGGCGATGCCCTCTTATATATGTATACATACCCGTCTCTCTCCTGGGTATACTCCATCATCACAATTGTATTTGCACCTGCTGGTAAAGGCGCCCCTGTAGCCACCTTGACGGCCTCACCATGAGATATAGATAATATCCTTCTAGAACCTGCTTCTATAGACCCTATAACCTTGAGCTTAACGGGATTATCCTCCATCGCCATCGAGATATCCTCATACTTAACTGCATATCCATCTCTAGTAGCTCTTGTAAACGGAGGTATATCAATTGGACTTACGATATCCTCTGCTAAGATACGTCCATACGCCTCAGTTAAATTAACCTCCTCGATATCTGGTGGAGGCGGGTTATAATTCTCTTCCAGAATCTTAATAGCCTCCTCTATAGATACCAAGGTCTTAAACCTTATTTTATCACTCATACTTTAATAACCCTCCTATATAGAATTACTTCGACCTCATCCCCGGCCTCATAACCCTCTACATCTTCGGGTATAATGAGATAACCGTCTCCGAGGCTTAGGCTACTCAATATCCCTGCTCCAGACGTATAAATAGGTTCTACAACAAATCCGTCTTTAGAGGGTTTCAACTTAACCCTAACATAATGCCTAAACCCTATTCTACTGGATACCCTTCTACTTAGACGCCCCTTAACCCTACCCTCAACTAAAACACCTCTTATACCAGCCAACTTCATTATAACCGGCTCAAGAAAGACCCTAGCTGTAACTGCAGCTGCAACTGGATATCCGGGAACCCCTATATATGGCTTTCCAGACATCTCAGATAATAAAACTGGTCTAGATGGATATAATGCTACTCCATGTACGATAATATTCCCGAGATTTTCAGCGATATCTGTAACTACATCACCCTTCCCTAGTGAGGAGCCTCCTATAGTAATCATAACATCATTCTCTTCAATACCTTTCTCAACAACCTTACGAACCCTATCGTGGTCATCGGGTATAATCCCATAATCCTTGAACTCAACTGGGTAATACATAGATAAATAATACTTTATATTAATTCTATTTACCTCCCTAACCATACCCTCTGGAAGCTCGGAGGGAAAATCCAGTAACTCGCTTCCGACAGCGGCTAAGCCTACTTTGACTTTCCTAAATACTTCAACCTCGTATATCCCAGCATTAATTAAACATGCTATATCATAGGGTGTTAATAGAATGCCTCCATATACTATTACATCACCCTTCCTAACATCCTCACCCCTTAGAGAGACATTTTCATATGGTGAGACTTGTTTAAAAACCTCAATATAATCGCCGACTCTACGTGTATACTCTAACATTACGACTGAGTCGGCGCCTTCAGGCATCCTCGCCCCCGTATCTATCCTAACAGCCTCACACTGACCCATTGAACCATTAAATGGATTTGACGTAGTTGAATATCCGACTAACTTGAGTCTTACAGGAGAAGATTCTGAAGCCCCCGATACATCAATAGATCTGACTGCATATCCATCCATAGCCGACCTATTGAAAGGAGGTATATCTTCTGGAGACTTAATGTCTTTAGTCAACACCCTATTCAAACTGTTTATAGTCTCTACCGTTTCAGACTCGTCAATAGATTTAAATAACTTCAAATATTTTTCTAGAGCCTCGTCTACTTGAGTAAGCCTTTTAAATCCGAACTCTTTCTTAAAGCTCATTACAACTCAGATATTATATCTAAGGCCATATCATATAAAATATTTACATCCAGTCATAGATTCAAGGCATTTACCAATTAAATAGGGCAGACTGAATAATCGATATAACTACCTATATTAAATGACTTGTCGAATTCCTGTTTAAAGAATGGCTCCCTCCTATTAACAGCCTCAATAAATCTATCTATTATTTCACTGTCGCCTCCCCCATTCCTCATAACTTTTAAGAAATCCACATGGTTGTCACTCCTTAGGAGACATGGTTTAAATTTACCGTCGTACGTTATACGTATTCTATCATTACCCATACAGAAAGTGGGGTTATACATCGGTTTAACGAACTCAACGATGACTCCATTATCTAGAGTGTACTGGGGACGGTTATGTAAGCGTCTCCTCCTCATCGATACCGCCTTCTTCCTGATCCATTCCTCGATATCATCTAGAGGCCTATGATATGCTCTGTAAAACTTTGGATTTATGTTAATCAGCTCAATTAACTGAATTATATTAGTATCTCCCCCACCTAGCTTATAGCTATATTCAATTAAATCAGAGATCTCTCCATCATTCAAATCCTTTAGAATAACGAAATTAAGCTTAACCGGATATAAACCTGCATCGATAGATTCTTCAATACCCTTCTTCACCCTTTCGAGCATATCTACACCAGTGATTAAGTAGAATTTCCATCTCTTGAGAGAGTGTATACTTATATTTATCCTGTTTAAACCCGCGTCCCTAAGCTTATGTGCGAGAATGTCTAATTCAGTTCCATTTGTAGTTATGGAGATCTCGTCAATACCTATAGATTTAATCCTTCTAACGATCTCTATAATATCCTTACGAAGGAGTGGCTCGCCGCCTGTTAACTTAATATACTTAACACCCAGCTTATGTAAAATAGATACCACACGCTCTATTTCATCGGCAGTCATAATCTGACTTCCTTTAAATATACCCTCCCTATGACAGAATATACACTTGAAATTACAGTGGAAACTGCTATTTAGACTTATCCTGGCGCCAACTATCGGCCTTCCAAATCTATCTACTAAAACCATCTATAAAGCACCAGATTATGACTAATCCGTCTATCAAAATATTAAATCATACTTAATGAAAATATATTTACATAGTCTTAGAGGAGTTTATATAGACGATTTCTTATATTATCTAGTTTATTTTTATATAGACTCAGGCATGATATAGATGAAACTACATTCAGGGCTTTAATAAACCATCTTTAATAAGCTTCCTAATATATTGTTCAGCATCTCTAAGCAAGTTCTTTGCGGTTTTAAAAGTTGCGAGGTTGTAGGCTTCTGGAAATGAGAGCCATCTATAACCCTTATGCTCCCAGGATAACTTAACATCTTTAGACAGACTCCTCATCAAATAAAATATCACTGTCTTATACACGATATTACCATGGCTCATAAAATAATATTTGATGGTTTTCTCAAAGCCTTGAATCAGGATCAATACATCCCTGCTTAATCCAGTCTCTTCCATAACCTCTCTATACGCGGTTTGAAGGGGGTCTTCTCCAAACTCTATATTCCCTTTAGGGAAATCCCAATGCCCAGATGGATAATGAAGGAGTAGATATTCTCTCTTGTCAACTGAATCCATGTAAAATACTATAGCCCCAGCCGACTTCTCTATAATCCTACCCATACTCCCATCTCTTTAATAATGTAAAAATTCTCTAGTCTATAATTTATTTTGAGGCAGATACTAAATTAATTTAATTGTTGATGGTGATTAAAGTGGGGGAGATTAAAGTTACTTGGCTAGGACACGCGGCATTCATGATAGATTATGATGTAGAAAGTACTAGGATAATAATTGACCCATTCCTAGGCGCATCGCCATTGAAGCCTGATGAGATTAAAGATGTTGACTTAATTCTAGTGACGCATGCACATGAAGACCATGTTGGAGCAACATGCGACATATTAAAAAATAACAAAGATGCAAAGGTAGTTGCAATCTATGAATTAGCGGAGCATATAGGGAAAGAATGCAACGCTTCAGAGAATATGGTGGGGATGAATATAGGTGGGACGTGGATATTTAAGAAGGGGGCTGCCGAGATCCCTATTACACAGGTCCAGGCTATGCACTCCAGTATGGGGATCGGATCGGCAACTGGATTTGTAATTAGATTCCCAGAATTTAGTGTATATCACTCAGGAGACACGGGCGTATTCGCTAGTATGGAGATTATAGGAAGATTATATAACGTTAGATTAGCCTTATTACCTATTGGAAGCCACTTTACAATGGGTATAGATGAAGCTGTAGAGGCGGTTAAACTACTTAAGCCCGAATATGTTATTCCAATGCACTATGACACCTGGCCAATAATAAAAGCTGATCCTAAGCTATTTAAGGAGAAAGTTGAAGCTACAACATCCACGAAAGTAATTATATTGAAACCTGGGGAGAGTAAGAATTTTGTTTTTTAACCCTCTATAGTTTTTAAATATTTTTTAACTTTTTAATTAAATTTCAAATCAATTTTAAGAAGATTGTCCCCCGCTAGACCGACACCTTTTCATCGATGAATTAACTTCATCTCGAGGTGCGTGAGTAGCGGGGGGTCAATTATTAAATTAATTCCGTGATACTTAAATTCTTTATAGTTAGATATTTTTAATGTTTAGAGGTATGGGTTTATACGATGGAAAGGCTTAGAACGTTGATTAAAGAGAATCCCTTGGTTAAAATATCGTATACGGCTATGATGATTGCATTAGTCTTTATCGCTACAATAGTATTCAGCCTATATATTCCCGCGACTGAAGGATTCTTCAATATAGGTGAAGCAGGCGTATATATAGCTGCAGTCACAGGAGGATGGTTTGTAGGCGCTGCAGCAGGTGGTATAGGGTCGATGCTCGCTGACTTATATTTGGGATATGGGGTGTATGCACCTGCTACCCTAGTTATTAAGGGTTTAGAGGGTTTAATCGTGGGATATTTATCGGCAGTATTTGAGAGAAGGTTTTTAAGCGGTATATACAAGATGTTAGGCATCTCCATCGGCTTATTAGTCGGGATTGGATTAGCTTCACTAGGTAACATATTCTACCTTGGGCAAGCCGAGATCAGCTTGATATGGGCTACAAATGTATTTACAGTAAATATATCGAGTCTAGTGTGGTATGTGATGGGGGGAATCATGGTCATTGTAGTCATATTCCTGGGCAGGAAGTATCCGGAAGAGATCGGATATATAGTGGCGATGTTAATAGGGGGGTCAGAGATGGTTACAGGATACTTCCTATATGAGAAATTTATATTAGGTGTCGCGGCCTACGTAGAGATTCCATATAATACTATGCAGATGATTATAGGTTTATTGATCTCGATTATAACGCTCAATGGTTTGAAAAAGATTTTATGAGGTATAAAAATATGATGGGATGAAGCTATAGATACTCCTTAGGAATCTGACCTATATTAGTCTTAATCGCCTCGACACTCTCTAGGAAGGCCTTCTTCTCATCCTCGGTCAATGGAAGTTCAATAATCTTCTCGGCGCCATTTCTACCTAGGATGACTGGAACATCTGCAGTAACGTCTTTAACACCATATTCACCATCTAGATATACACTAGCTAGGAAAACCTTCTTTAGATCCTTCTTAATCGCCTCAGCCATTACGGCTACACCAGCTCCAGGTGCGAAATTACTGCTGAAACCTCTAAGTTTCGTTATAGTTCCCCCAGCTTCTATAGTTTCAGTAACAATTTCCTCAATCTCTTCTTTACTCATCAACTCAGTTAAGGGTGTACCAGCTATGGTTGATAACCTAGGTACTGGGAACATTTTCCTACCATGCATACCGATTACCACAGGGACTATTGAGCTATAACTTACATTCAATTTCTTAGCTGCATAATACCTAAGCCTACCAGCATCAAGCACCCCACTAAAACCAATAACCCTCTCACGTGGGAAGCCTAGTTTCTTATACATTAGATATGCCATGGCATCCAGTGGATTTGTAGTCATTAGAACTACTGAATCCGGAGCATATTTCTTAATCTTCCCAGCGATATCAACTATGATACCCGCATTCTTAGCAACTAACTCCTCACGCGTCATCCCAGGCTTCCTAGGAAAACCTGCAGTTACAATAACTAGGTCACTACCCTCCATAGCGCTAAAGTCATTACTACCCTCTATCTTAACATCTATACCGAGGATACTCATTGCGTGACCCAAGTCTAGTGCATGACCTTGAGGGAGATTCTCTATAATATCGATGAGCATCAAGTCATCAAGGTTCTTTAATGCGAGGAATAATGCAGTACTCGACCCAACCATTCCAGTACCGATTACAGTTATCACAGAAGACCACCAAATAATTAGATTAGAATAGAAATCATAAAAATGAGTCTTATAAACAATATAATTATCGCTATAAGAACAATGTAGAAGTATAAAATCACCTTGAAACTAGTTAAAGATATGATTTTATTGAGTTAAATATGCATTAGTATAAGGCTAACAAATTATATTATTATAGAGTCCTGTAAATCAGGTGATTTAGATGCGTTTAACAAGGAAATATGCAAATAGCGTAATATGGATTATAATACTATCTCTGATGATAATCGGTTAGATATGCATATAATATATTATACAGAGTATAGTTACGGGATATATTGCATACTATGTACAGTAATATTATCAACTGTATTAAGTATCGTATCGATATTCATAGAAAATAGAATTTAGGTGAATTATTAGGTATTTTGCTGAGCCCTCTCTGTTACATAAATACGATATATTATATACTGAAAAATTTAAGATGATGAAATCAAATATATAACTGAATATTACAATGAGGTGTTTAAATTGGTCGTTCAAAAGGTTGTGTTAATACCTGGAGATGGTATAGGACCTGAGGTGACCTCATTAACTGTTAAGCTCTTTGAGGCTGCCGACGTACCTATTGAGTGGGTTACCGTGGAGTTGGGTGAACCCGCTATTAAAAAGTATGACGACCCATTTCCTGAAGACGCTTTGAAGACGATTAAAAAGTATCCAGTTATATTTAAGGGTCCGTTGACTACTCCAGTCGGAGGAGGATATAGGAGTTTAAACGTTAGACTGAGAAAGGAATTATGTACATACGCAGTTGTAAGACCCGCGAAGTCTCTTCCAGTAGACTGGCTATATACTGATGTACCTAGATATAAAAATGTTGATCTAGTTATAGTTAGAGAAGCTACTGAAGGATTATATTCTGGTGTAGAGCATTTCGTAAAGGTTGAGGGTGAGGAGGTTATTGCTGCAGAGACTATAAATGTCATTACCAGGAGAGCGAGTGAAAGGGTAATTAAATTCGCATTTGAATATGCTAGGAAGAATAATAGGAAGAAGATTACCGCAGTTCATAAGGCTAATATAATGAAGACGACTGGAGGATTATGGCTTGAAATCTTCTATGAAATAGCTAAGAAATATCCTGATATAGAGGCTGAGGATAGGATTGTAGATAACATGGCTATGCAACTAGTCTTGAAGCCTCAGGAGTATGATGTCCTTGTGACTACAAACTTGATGGGAGATATATTAAGTGACTTAGCATCCGGGTTGATTGGTGGATTGGGAGTCGCCCCCAGCAGTAATATAGGCGATAAGTATGCTATATTTGAACCTGTACATGGATCAGCTCCAAAATATACTGGACAATGGAAGGTAAATCCGACTGCACAAATGCTTACAGGTACATTAATGCTTAGATATATGGGGCTCAACGAGAAAGCCGAGTTAATTGAAAAGGCGATATTCAAGACGTTGAATGAGAAGAAGAAGCTCACATATGATATGTGTAGAACGTTGAGATACGCTGGAATCGCAGATTTAGAGCCCGTGAGTAATAAGGAGTATACTGAGGAGATTATAAAGAATCTTAAGGAGTTGATGTAAAGGATTTTAGGGAAGTTGGAACATATTATACATTAAAAATAATATCCAGTCTTTTTTTATCTACATAGTATTTGAATTTATAGAGTTTAATAGGTGGGTGATTATATGGCTACAATGGCTGAAAAAATATTTAGTTGGAAGCTCGGTCGAGATGTTGAGCCTGGCGAATTTGTTGTAGCCCCAGTCGATATATCATATTTTCAGGATGGTACAGGCCCACTAGGGATTAGGAGATTTAATGAATTCTCAGATAAAGTAGCGGATCCGAGGAAAGTCCATTTCTTTATAGACCATGCATCACCGTCTCCACGGAAGGAGTTATCTAATGACCATAGATTCATAAGGGAGTTTGCACGTAGGATGGGGACTTATCTACATGAATATGGTGAGGGTATTAGCCACCAGATTATGGTTGAGGAATTTGCTAAACCAGGTGATATTATTGTAGGTGCAGATAGCCATACCTGTACATTAGGTGCTTTAGCGGCCTTCGCCACGGGAGTAGGTTCTACAGATGCTGCAATAGCTATGAGTGAAGGTGGATTGTGGTTTAGAATACCTGAGTCCTATAGGATTGAAGTATCTGGAGAGTTGGAGAAGGGTGTCTACTCAAAGGATCTAATACTATATATAATAGGTAAATTAGGGGCGGACGGAGCTACATACAAGTCTGCCGAATTCCATGGAGAAGCAATATCTAAATTGAGTCAAGAGGCTAGATTCACTATATCTAATATGGCTATAGAGATGGGTGCTAAGGTAGGTTTAATACCTACAGACGATGAGACATTCAGGTATTTAAAGAGTATAAGAGGTGATCAAGAGTTTCTCAATGTGGTTCCCGATGAGGATGCAAGCTATGAAAAGACGTTCTATTTCGATGCGAAGAATATTCCACCAGGTGTAGCCGCGCCGCATAACGTTGATAATTGGAAGCCGATAGACGAAGTTGCTGGAACCCCAATTAATCAAGTGTATATAGGTACATGTACAAATGGAAGGATTGAAGACTTTAGGATCGCCGCCCAGATATTAAAGGGTAGGAAGAAGCATCGTGACGTTACACTAATTATAGCACCTGCATCTAAGAGAGTATATATTCAGGCTGTTACAGAGGGGTTGATTAAAATATTTATTGAGGCTGGAGGCGTCGTACTTCCTCCGGGCTGTGGACCATGCGTAGGGATACACGCCGGTGTACCCGCTGATAATGAGGTTGTATTATCTACACAGAATAGGAACTTTAAGGGGAGGATGGGTAATCCCAGTGCTGAGATATACCTTGCATCACCAGCTACAGCAGCAGCATCAGCTTTAAAAGGAGTTATTACAGACCCTAGGGAATATTTATAGTTGGAGGGGGATGGAGGGAATGACTATATTGAGGGGGCGTGTATGGAAATTTGGTGATAATATAAGTACAGATCATATAATACCTGGTAGATATTATCATTTAAGAAGTAATCTACCTGAGTTGGCTAAGCATGTCATGGAGGATGCCGACCCAGAGTTCCCTAAGAAGGTTAAGCCGGGAGACTTTATAGTAGCCGGGAAGAATTTTGGGATGGGTAGCTCTAGGGAGCATGCTGCTATAGTAATTAAGTTGGCTAACGTATCAGCTGTAATTGCTAAGAGCTTTGCGAGGATATTCTTTAGAAACGCTATAAATAATGGGCTTCCAGTAATTATAGCTGATACAGATAAGATTGATGATGGAGACGAGCTTGAGGTAGACCTTGAGAAGGGTGTAATCAGGAATTTAACAAAGAATATTGAGATTAAGATCCAGCCTCTACCTAAGGTTATGCTAGATATACTTAAGGAGGGAGGTATAGTAGAGTATATCAAGAAATACAGTAGACTACCAGTGACGGAGTAGTCACTTAGATTTAATTAGCTGAGAACGCTGTAACATTAAATCTCCAACCCTTTTTAAACCCTCTAAAATCATATCCAGCTTAAATCTGGCATCCCCTATTAAACCACCGCTAAACATAATTTCATCTGATAGAGCCTCGATCTTCCTCATAATACTCACGATCTTATAGTCCAACTCAATTAATGTACATTCCTCCCCCGCCACCTTAGACGGATATTCATTTAAGTATCTATCATTAATATCCTGGATAATCCTATTGGAAGCGTCTCTAATCAACTCAAATAGTAGCCCTAAATCCCCGGTTCTCGAGATATAGGATGATATAAACCTACTTAACCTACCTGTGATTCTATTAACTGAATCAACTATCCACCTCATTAATACATCATTAGACTTCTTTGAATCGGCATATCCATCATAACCCTGGATAAATCCACTTAATTCAACAACCTTGTCTCTACACTCCATATCAACACCCAGATATAAATTTCACTTCATTTATAATAGAGTTAAAGCCTGTCTCATCAACTATAGCCCCTATAAAATTAATGTCGCCGCCTGCAGAGTACCCGAGACTCCTAAGTTTAACTATATAATCAATGTAATTCCCCTCCCTATTATAAGCGGCTATCTGAATATACCGACTGAAATAGCCTTTATCGATTAAGATGAATGGAGATGAATACTCTCGGATTAAACGACTAATTAAAAGAGGTAGTATATAATGCCTCGACTTAAACTCAATATAAATACATCTCCCTGAATAGCTAGTCGACGATACAATTTTATTTAC
>DQXH01000097.1 GCA_011043415.1 Thermoprotei archaeon
AGATAAGGAGGCTTTTCTAGCATCATTCGTCATAATAGGGATGTTATCTCTATTTGGGGGAGTATCTAATGCTCCGCTAGCCGTGTTAATTATGGTTAGTGAGATGACAGGGTCATACGAATTAATTGCTCCTTCAATGTTATCAATATCGATATCATATTTTATTGCAAGGAACTATACGATATATCCGGAGCAGTTATTGGATAGGGAGCATGCGCCAGCTCACTGGAGGGCTTAGAAGAGGAACTTCCTCCTCTTTCTAAGTATCCAAACTACATCTCCCTCCTTTAATGTTAAGTCCTTCTCTGGAATCAGGATCTCACCATTTCTAACAACCATAATTGGATGAATCATATCCTTACTACTGTTTACTAGGTAGCTTATTGGTTTGTTGTAGTATTTAGATTTTTTGGATATATTAACTTCCTCTACATCAGTATGCTTATCCTCGATCTTGAAGAATTCGATGAATTTAATCCCTCTTATAACGGCGTCTAATATTGTGGCTGCGGTATCCGAGGGATTTATAATATAAGTTAACCCTAATTGCTTAGCAATCTCTTCATATATACTATGTTCAACCCTTACTATAACATTCTCAACACCATAATTCTGAGCTATTAAACCAACTAGAATATTTATTCTATCGTCGCCTGTCACAGCTACGACATAATCTGCCTTCTCTATATCCGCCTCCTCTAGTATCCTAGGATCCGTGGCGTCTCCCTTAATTACATGTGCCTTTGTCTTAGTTAATATTTCATCGCATCTATCTGGATTCTTCTCAATTACAGTTACAACTGCATCATGTATTTCAAGCCTTTTAGTAAGCCTAAATCCCAGCGCCCCGCCGCCAATTATAATTACATACATAATATATCCACTCAAGAATTAGAATTCTCTAAATCTCCTTATATACTCTATTAAATTTTCAATAAATATTGGTGCATCTATCTTGAGGGATATGCACGATAGCTATGCCAGAGACTATATTATTCTAGTAATTATAAGTGTTTTGATAGGTTTATTGGCTGCAATATATGATGAACTATTAATTCATCTACTTAACTTCTATAGATGGATTATAAATATAAACCCATTATACATTCCTCTCCTTACCACGTCAGGAATATTCGTCGCATATATTACAGTACTTAAGATCGGGAAGATTAAGAGAACTGGAAGCGGCGCCCACGATATCCTACATTCATATTATACGCATAATGGATATATCCACCCTAGAGACACCGTTTCAAAGGCTGTTGCATCGTTATTTACGATGGGTTTAGGAGGTAGCGCAGGTCCTGAAGGACCCGCTATGTTGATTGGCGGTGGTCTATCATCTTATCTTTCAAGACTATTTAAGGTGAGCTCTGCAAAGCTGAGAAGATTCTCGCTAGCTGGGGCTAGTGCAGGTATATCAGCTATATTCAGGGCTCCCTTTACGGGGATGCTCTTCGCACTCGAGATCCCATTTAAACGTGATATAGAGAGTGAGGCGTTTATCGAGGCAGTTATATCAAGCTCTATATCATACTTAGTATTCGTATCTATCGTAGGCCCTGAAAGAATATTTAAACCTGAAGCATTATATGAGGCTGTTACAATACCATATTTGTTTCATGCGATTTTAATCGGGGTTCTAACAAGTTTAATCGCGATTTTCTTCGTATTATTCTATAGATTCTCAAAATACCTATCTATTAAAATATGTAATTACATATATCCACATACGATACTCCTCCCGATATTAGGAGGAATTATAATATCGATATTCATTTACCTAGATATTTACACCGCTGGACCAGGGTACATAATTATAAAGTCTCTGATTAAACCAGGTTCAAGTATATTGATACATATGGTCATTATATCAATATTATTGAAGATGGTCTCTACATCTATAACATTGACATTCGGGGGGAGCGGTGGTACCTTCATACCTTCACTAGCTGTCGGTGCACTAACAGGATACTTATACAGTAATTTGATGGGGTTGCAAGAGGGATATATATACATTGCCGTGGGGATGGCCTCCATGCTAGCAGCCACCAATAAGACACCTCTGACGGCCGTAGCATTCGTTGCTGAGACTGTAGGACCTGGGGTCATAATACCCACATTAATATCCTCCATATTAAGCTACCTGTTAACCGGGTACTATTCCTTCTACGAGATTCAGTATCCCCGTAGGATGAGGGAGGAAGAGCTGGTATTAAGTGAGATTTATCATAAGCTCCTAAGGATAAATCCTGATATACTTAATAGGGTTAAGGCGATTCAGATAGCTAGCTTGGAGCCCATCGTAATCGATGCTGATATGACTGTTAGGGAAGCCTTGTCCGTTATAGGACACCTTAGATTTAGGATGTACCCAGTTATATATAAGAATAGGATAGTCGGCTCTATAGCGCTTGAAGATATATTAGGTGCTCCGGAGGAGGATCTCGATAAGAAGGTCGTGTTATATGTAAAGGACGCTGTATATGTAGATAGGAATTCTCCATTGAAGGAGGTTATAGAGAAGATGTTATTAACTGGATTAGATCATGTATTCGTAGTTGATGAGGAATGGAAACTTGTTGGGATAATATCTGACGTAGATGTTATAAGGTATCTACTTGATAGACTATCCGCTTTACATAGGGAAAAGGGTATTTAAAGCGATAGTTGATATACATCTATTATAGTGGGTCGTAATGAGTAAGAAGGTTAAGGTATGTCCTAAATGCGGTTACGAGAATCCTGTACAGGCAAAATACTGTATTAACTGTGGTTATAATTTGACTGAAGTATCTCCGATGGAGAAAGTCTCACTTATCCCAGTATATATCTCAGTATCTACTGTAATGGCTATCATATACCTACTGGATATCATCCTTAATGATGTATTTAGATCATTATTCTATTCATTGATTACAGTAGGGTATATCGCTAGTGTAGTGGGGATTATAATCATACTATATACATTTATGAAGAGATACTCGGAAAATGACATATTTATCGCTAAATTCTCTATATTAGGTAATATCCTGACGGGAGTCGGTGGATTTATAATATATATAATACCAGTGATTGCAGGCCATATCCTAGTATCATTATACTGGATATTCTTCCTAGTTATAGGGTATTTATTGTGGAGGGAGGTAAAGGAGGTCAAATAGCTTCTATGAAGGATATTCTTGAGACCTATATTGAGGGTATCAATCATAAGGGTAGACCATATACAGAGTATGAAGGTAAAAAGATTTACATTAAATACGGTGTTCCAGGAGATAGGGTGAAGATAAAAGTCATCCCTATTAAAAAGGGGAGGAGGGGGGTGGAATATTGGGGTGATATCATAGACATCATTGAAGGGAGTAGATGGCGTGTAGAACCTAAGTGTAAATACTTTGGATTATGTGGTGGATGTAGCTTCCAGAATATCGACTATAATTACCAGCTTGAGTATAAGAAGAAGATTGTTGAGAAGATGTTTAAGAAGTTTGACTTGGATGTAGAGGTCTTTGACCCGATACCAAGTCCTAAAATATGGTTCTATAGGAATAGGATGGATCATCCCGTGGGCTGGGGTCAGGAGAGACCTATAATCGGGTTAAAGGTATATGGTAGATGGGATTTGGTTGTAGATTTGGATGAGTGCTACTTAGAATCACCCGAATCTATTGAGATAATTAAAATAGTTAAGGAGTTTATGAAGGACTATGACATTAAGCCATATGATCTGATTAAGCATAAGGGCTTTATGAGGTATGTAGTTATTAGAGAGGGTAAGTACACTGGTGATAGGCTAGTTAGCCTAGTAACTAATAAAGGTGGTTTCGTAGGCTTGGACGAATTAGTAAATAGGTTAAAAGACTATGTGACAGGTATCGTATGGAGTATTAATCCGAAGTTGACTGACTTATCAATAGGTGAGGAGGTTATAGGCGTATATGGCAGGGATTATTTAACGGAGATAGTTGGAGGTATTAAGTATTATATACATCCAAATGCATTCTTCCAAACCAATTCTTACCAGGCTAATAGACTTGTACAACTAGCTAAAAAATTCTCTAGCGGTGGAGAGTATCTACTCGATGTATATAGTGGAGTAGGCCTATTCTCATATTCGTTGATGGATAGATATGATAAAGTGGTGTCTATCGAGGTAGATGAATATTCTATATATAGCGCTGAAGTCAATAAAAAGTGGCTTAAGGCTGATAAGGTCTCGATAATCGAGGCGAGGGCTGAGGACTGGCTCCCTAGAATATCTTATAAACCTGATACAGTTATTGTAGATCCACCGAGACCAGGTTTATCAAGGATAGTTAAGGAGGAGTTAAAGAGGATTAAACCTAGCGAGATCCTCTATTTCAGTTGCAATCCAAAGAGTATGGCTAGGGATATATACATATTAAGTGATGAATTCAGTATAGATGGTCCTATATTACCTATCGATATGTTTCCACATACGCCACATATCGAGGTGTTCGCAAGGCTTATATCAAGGTAAAAAATATTATTGGTTATGTTGGCAATGTTATTCCCATAGCCTCTAATTCCCTAGCCTCCTTCTCTAAGCCATACCTAGATAACGTTGTCTTCCTAGGTATTCCATTCCTATCCCATCCTCTGATTTCATAATACCAGTCTAACAGCATATTATATGTATTATAATCCAGGTGCCTACCCTTCATCGGACCTTGGGTTAAAGGCTCTTCAAACCACCTGGCAGGAGGCATATCCATGTCCCTGACCCAATACCCGTATTCCCTGATCCAGAATAATCTAATTAAATTGTATATCCTATCTGCAACTTCAAATAATTTATCCATGGTATAATTAATTCCTGTAGTGTAATGCATGAATTTTGGATAGTACTCTATATTTAAACCTACTTCAATCCATGGAAGTCTGCATGTAACGAATGTCTCAAACATCCCACCCCTAATTCTTTGTAATCTTATAATCTTCTCCACTTTTTCCCTCGTATTGACATCGATACCCATTCTAACCTCCTCTGCAATGAACCATGCATCTTTATGGTGTGCTCCAATCGGACATGTAGCGAATGCAAGTGCCATTCCATGTGCGATGTGGCAGTCATATGCGCTTATGGCTAGACCCTTAACCTCCATGGAGAATTTCCTAGCCTCTTCACCAAGCTTTAAACTCGCATATCTAGTCCCCATAGATAATACTTTTCCAAATCCCTTCCTCTCGATAATCAGTTCCATTAGATCGAGATATGCATGAACATCTCCCCAATCTAATTTAATTCCATTTAAATCACTTTCTCTAATCATATTCTTCTTATATGCTTCAGTTGCGAATGCCATTATAGAGCCTATTGATATTGTATCGACGCCGTAGTTATCGGCTTCACGTATCAACTTGATAATTCCATTAAAGTTATCGATGCCTAAATTAGATCCCAACATCCCCACGTTCTCATAATCTATCTCAGCTGTTGTACCGCTAAACTCACTATCCTTAGCCCTAGCCATATTACCACATACCATATTACAGTTTGGGCATCCCTTCTGCATATACTTATATTCCTCGGCCATCACCTTACCTGTAATCTTATCAGCCCCCTCGAACCACCCCTCCCTGAAGTTATACGTGGGTAATACCGATGTCTCCTGACACCACTCCAATACTCCCATAGTACCCTCCTTCATCCAGTGATCGTATAATGGAGACTCCTTAATCTCCCTATAAGCTTCTTTACCGAGTTTCTTAATCTCCTCAGAATTATATACTGGAAGTGGATTACTTCCTCTAATTACAATCGCCTTTAGATTCTTACTACCCATTACAGCACCCATTCCAGGTCTTCCTCCAGCCCTATCCTTCTCACTCATTACGACGGCAACCCTAACTAGATTTTCACCAGCTTTTCCAATAGTTAATATTCCTGATGCCCTACCATGTCTCTTGATTAACTCGTCGTCAACCTCACTAGCGTCCAATCCCCATAAGTCTCTAGCGTCATAGAACTCTATCTTATCATCTTCAATATACAGGTATGTTGGTTTATCCGCTTTACCCTCGATTACAACGGCATCATAGCCTGCTTTTTTAAGCTGGACAGATGCCTTGGTCCCTATATTTCCGTCTCCATATCCTCCCGTCAACGGTGACTTAGATGCTACCACAAGTTTACCGCTACTAGGTATCGGGAGGCCTGTTAAAGGGCCTACTGCAAATATTAGTAGGTTATCGGGTGATAATGGATCTACACCAGGTTTTAGATGATCCCATAAAATTCGGATTGCGAATCCTCTTCCACCGATGTAATTTAATGCCATGGAGGTTGGATAAGCCCATACCCTATATTTCTTCCTTGTTATATCGATCCACAATATTTTTCCAGTCCACCCACCCTTATACATTTAATCACCTTAATTAATTTTACATAAATCATAATTTATTTTAAATGATTTAAGTTGGTTGACTGAATAATATTTACTTCATAGTCTAATTAAATTAAATTCATAACTATTATAAGATGCGGGGACAATTATCTGATATAGCTAGGTGTATTATGATGCATCAGGAAGATAAGGATCTTGAGATGATTAAGAGAAGGAAGCTACTTAAATATTATAGAGAGTATCTAGCAAGCCAATTAAAGAAGGTTGAGGAGAGTAAGAAGGCTGATGAAGACGTCTATATTAAAGTAAAGCCGCTGTTCAAGGAGGATGCATATAATTGGCTTATAAATATAAGAAAGAATAAGCCTGCAGTTGCTGACGAGATATTAAAGGCGATATTATATTTAGTACTGAATGGGATGGCTGGGATACCGATTGAATACGAGTTGGTTGAGTTATTGAGGAGGAAGATCGAGGGTGAGTCAGGTAAGATATACGTTTATCGTAGAGGGGAGATGAAGGAGTTTGGGGATATCTTGCGGGAGAAGAAGGATTAAAAGAACTTACTTATATTGGATTTACTCGCATTATGTCTATAAACCTTAATTGTAGGAAATAGTTTAGATATCTTCTCAATCGTCTTAATATCATCCTCATGATATTCGATTATATTGATTCCCTTTTGAATCAATTCCTCGATAACCATAGGTTTGTATATATAGTCTGGATCTCTATTATTGTTTGGACGCATTATCAATATATGATATTTCACGCCGTACGTTTCTAGCTGTTTAATGGTATCTTTCCTCATATATTCAGGCCTACCAGTAAGTAAAATTATAATATAACCACTATCATACTTTCTATTTACATCTTCTATAGCCTTCGAATCAGGCTTATCTAAATGAATATATTTATTACTTAGGAATATACTCCAGAATCTTCTCCTTATATCTAAGGACATCTTACTTAAGCCATGTATAGGGTCTCCTCCAGCCTCGATTATGCTTCTAACTAATCTCTCACTAACGTCTAACAATGTATTATCGATATCATATACTATGGCGGCCTTACCAACATACCTACACGGTATCTTTACTTGAATTTTATTCATTTAATAAAATTTTGAATTATAGTCTATTATAAATAATCCTCTAGGGTCCCCCTCCTCCTATCTTTAGAGATCATCTCCTTAATTTTTTCAAAATCTTTTCTCAGACTATCTAGTAAGTTAGGGTTATATAAAGCCGCTGCAGGGTGGTATGTAAATAGGATTCTAGCCTTAAATCCAAGTATTTCAGATTCAAATATTATACCATGCTCCCTCGTCATACTTCTAAATCTCCTATTCATGTAACCTGATAGCCATGATGCGGCATGCCTACCTAAAGCTACAATCGCCTTAGGCTTCATTAAACTAAGTTGCTTCTCTAAATAAGGTCTACAAGCCTCCACCTCCTCCTTAGCCGGATCTCTATTTCCGGGTGGTCTGCATTTAATTACATTGGTTATATATACCTCATCCCTACTTAATCCAATTTCATTTAATAATGTAGTTAATAATTTACCAGCTGCCCCTACAAAGGGTCTTCCAGTCGCATCTTCTTGTGCACCTGGAGCTTCTCCGATAAAGAATATCTTTGGGTTTGTAGAACCTTCTCCGGGAACTGCATTTGTCCTAGTCTTATATAAAGGGCATTTTCTACATCTTTTAATCTCTTCTTCAAGCTTCTTTAACTCGTCTGTAATTGTATCCATGCTCTATAAGAAATAATATGGGAGCCGATGATTTAATATCTAATGTTGATAAATAAATATGTATGAGTCTTGAAGTCGAATATACTAAAAATTATATGATAATCAAGATTAACAATCCTCCCGATAACTTACTAACGGAGGCTATCTTAAGAAACCTATTTAATATGATAGAGGATGGTAACACGCCCTTTATAATTATAAGGGGATTGAGTAACGTATTCTCTAGAGGCCTCGACTTAAAGATAGATGGAAACATTGAGGATGAGGAAATGTTCTCTAAGCTAAAATTTGTAATGAGGGTATTTAATAGAATCAGGCTCTATAGAGGTTTTATATACTCTGTTTTAGAGGGTCCAGCTCTCGATGAAGGTTTCGAATTAGCATTAATGTCCGACTATATATATGCGGCTAAAGGCATTGAAGTAGGTGTTCCTAAAATCATCAAAGGCCTTCCTGCTCTAGTCTTCTTTAGTAGATTGATAGAAAGATTAGGTGAAGCGGGTTTCTATACTATGATACAGAATAAGGGTGTCATTGATAGTGAATTGGCATATAAACTGGGGCTTATAGATGAATTATCGGATAATCCTTTTGATGATGCTTTAAATGATATAACTGAGTTATTAGAGTATTATACAGGAGACGCTATACGGATTCTAAAGGATTATATCATTGAGAAATATATTCATTATGACGTATTAGCTAGGAATATTGAGGAGAGGATCTTAGAGAAGTTGCATCTAAGATATCCTAAGAGATCCTAATCAATATATTTATCTATCTGTGATAGAGCTTCAGAAGCTTTCATTCTGAATACATAATCTGCATATACCGATATTGGGGTCTCCTCAATATTAATCTCAATTATAGTAGAACCATACTGCTTAGCTATTATAGGCAGTTCAGCCGCTGGATACACCACGCCACTCGTGCCTATAACAATAAATACATCGCTTCTAGCGGCTTCTTCATAGGCCTTGGATATAGTCTCAGTGTCAAGAGGCTCACCAAACCATACCACATCAGGTCTAATAAGTGAATTGCAGAATGGGCATCTAGGCGGGATCTCTGATGGGGCTTCCTTAAAATGAACTTTATACCAACATGATATACATCTCCCCCTGAATATATTGCCATGCAACTCTAAAATATTCCTAGATCCAGATCTATAGTGTAACCCATCTACATTTTGAGTTATAACTCTTTTTACATATCCCTTCTCCTCCCATTTGCTTATAATGTAATAGCCTTCATGCGGCTCTGCATTTAATATAATCTCCATCCGCATCTTATACCATTCCCAGACTTTATAAGGGTCTCGTCTAAATGCCTCTGGCGTAGCTAGTTCCATGGGATTATACTTACTCCATAGACCATTCCTTCCTCTAAACGTAGGTATATTACTCTCTGCACTCATACCAGCCCCTGTAAATACTACGGTATAGCTAGAGCTCTTAATTCTATCGGCTACCTCTTTAAACTTACTCATCTCCTGAATCCAGGGATTCTAATTCTAAATTCACCCCTATAAGTCTCCTCAAGTACTCTCGTTACAAATTCTTTAGCAGCTATCCTATTGATCTCGTCATATAATTCTCTTAATGTAATTATGTAATCTCTATACCCCTCCTCAATCTCTAACATATACCTCTCAATTAGTCTCGTCCTTTCCTCAGATACTAGATCTCTATATCTAGTTATTAGGAAATTATATACTTCATCCCCCTTTTCACTACTCATAAGCCACTTAGCCTTAGCGCTTTCAACTACATATCTTCTATCTAATAATGTCTTAATGATCTTTGCGTATGTACTAGGTCTACCTATATTCTTCTCCTTCATTATTCTAATTACATCTCCCTGCGTATACCCTGGTATAAGGAATATCTTTCTATCTGTATCAATTACATTCGGTTTAATTACAGTAGGTTTAACGAGTTTTTTGACGGTTATGAAATGAGGGTTCAGTTTAATGAATCCCTCCTCTATAATATCTACAGTCCTCTTTTCACTATATAAAAGCTTATCGCCAACATATACCTTAATATCCTGCCTAAGTAACTTGGCTGGGGAAGCTTGGCTAGCCATAAATCTATTGAATATCAAGCTATATAGCCTGTAATGCTCTTTTTTAAGCGGAGTGGGTGTAATTATCTCACCTTCGAGAATCAAAGTTATAAGAGTATCTGTATCGATAGGCTTAGTAGGTCTGATACACTCGTGGGCTCCAGCTTCACTCCATTTTCTTGGTTTAAATATCTTATCAGCCTCTCCACCAAATTTATTGTAGATGTATGTTCTCGCGACTCCTATGCCAGCATCGGATACTCTTGTACTATCTGTCCTATGATATGTTATTAAACCACTTTCGAATAGGTCTTGGGCGATACGCATTATGTCATCTGCACCTAATTTCATAATCCTATTTGCATCTTCTATAAGCATATTCGTTGTATAGGGTGGAGGTGGATTAACCTCTTCAACATAGGGTTCAGAGGCTTCTATTCTGGATTTAACACTCCTTATCCTGGCTCTATATATTAATGGGAGCTCGTCTCTCGGTATCTCTATCCGAATATTATATGGATCAGGAATCTCATATACTACAGCCTCCTTAACACTCTTTTTAGCGTCACTCCATCTATTCTTAATCCATCCTAGTACTGGGGTCTGTACACGACCTGCACTCCACCCACCTTTACTATATCTCCCCCACCACCTCTTACCCCTCCTCCTAACTATATCATCTCTAAATTCAGTAACTAACTTATGGGATAACTCGAATCCGATCCACCTGTCTTCAATTCTCCTAACGATCTGAGCCTCAACTAAGTTCTTATCAAATCCCCTCTTATTTTTAATAGCATCTAATACGGCTCTTCTTGTGACTTCATGGAACTCTATTCTATATAGGTTTTTGGTATACGGCCTGAGCAACATAGCTGTGTCCCATCCAATCTTCTCACCTTCAGTATCTGGATCACTACCAATTAAAACCTCATCTACCTCAAGTGCGAGGTCTCTTAAGAACTTTACCCTATCCATGCTATCCACTATATTCTTACTTCCGCACTTTGGACATTTATCAGATGAGGATGCGAATTGGTATCCGCAGTCTAGGCACCTTCTGATACTATGGTATATTGGTATGAACTTTCCATCGACGATCTTGACTCCATGATATTCACCATCTCTAGGTTCTCTATCATCGTATGTTATTAAATCATATATATGTCCTCCACTTGCCGTAATCATTAGAATTAAGTTCCCTATAGTCACTTCATATACAATGTTATGATCCCTCCTTCTTACACTGGGTCTCCCGAAGAACCTTGCTATAGTCTTAGCCTTATTCGGAGACTCTACAATTAATAAAGCGGATTTCACCGGATCTTCAATCTCCTTCTTAATCTCTCCAGTCCTCACTTTCCTAACCATCTCCCTATCCTCATCAATCTCCTCCACGATCTTCTCAAGATTTACTTCGTCAAGCCTATACCATTTAATCTCCTCAAATATCCATTCCATCCTCCTGATAAGGGTCTTTATCAACTTCTCCCTATCCTCAAGTACTATTGAAAGACCTTTTGTTATGCCGCCAGCATATAGCCTACTAGTTCTTCCACTAGCCTGTATATATGTCATGACATCAGGGATGATGAGATAGAACTCGCCGTCTTTCTCTTCAATTTCAACATCCGGATGCTTCTTCAAACCCTCTCTAACCCAGTCTCTAGAGAGCATATCTCTTATATACTCGAGGATATCGAGTATCCTAAATTCTAACTTGGTCTCGGCCGCTCTTCCCCCCTTCAATACCTCTAGAATCCTTTTATACTGTGCTATAGTGAATGTCTTCATAATCCTATTCAAGACCCTTATCATCGAGTCGATCTCACCTTTATCCTCCTTAATGATATCACGTAGCAATGTAAGAGTTTTAGACATTTGAATCGGGTTCGGGTCGTCGAATCTCGCGCTAAATCTAAATCTAGGTGTACCTAAGAATATTGCGTAACGTATTCTCTCGGGGTAATCTAACCCCCTGACCATCACGCCATAATATATCGCAACGCCTACTATGACATCTAGTTCTCTATTTAAGAACTTGTCTAAAACATCGTATCTTCCACTTGCAAATACATCGGCTTTAACTCCATTACTCCTCAGATAATCCGCGATTTCCTCAGCATATTCTATTCCCTTATCAACTGGAACATATACTAGTCCACCATTCCCTAATTTCTTTATTAATTCTAGAAGAATCTCCTTCGCATCTCTATCAGTCGTTATTTGATATACGTCATAGATATTCCTCAATGTTTCAGATCTTAGTCCAATCTCAAAACCTAGTAGTTCTCTGAACAACTTTACTCTAGTTCCCCTAGGTCTACCTGTTGCGCTAGATACGATCAATATATTTTTACTGCCTCGTTTCCCACTCAAGAACTTATTTATCTCCTGTATCCTCTGTATGATCTCCTCGCGCTCTGTGGGATCTCTTATTCTAACTAGCCTTCTCTTTAGTAGTATCTCCTCCATAGAATATTTTATCGTATCGTCATCGAAGCCTAGCAGACGTAGTATTCTCTCGATATTTCTACTACTCCTTAGTATTGCATCTACATCGTCGACCTGGATGAATTTAAAAATATTGTTTTTTATGTCGTCGAATCTAGTGGATAAGAATTTATTGGTTGATACGAGGATATCGAAGTCTCCATTTATTAATTTATTATAAAACTCTCTCTTCTCGCTAACTCTCATCTTACTATGAAACCTTATTACATTAACGTTGATACCTATCTTATCAGCATATTCACATATTTTTTGATACACCTGCTTAACAAGGGGCGTTGTAGGCACTAATATATATGACTTACCCCATTTTTTTACTCCACTTATATAGAGACTCATCATTATCCCAAATAGAGTCTTCCCAACGCCTGTTGGAGCTACTATTGAAAAGCTGATTCCTTTAAATACTCTTTTAGCCCACGTCCTCTGTGCACTCCATGGCTTGCTATCTAAAGCCTTCTTAAATAACTTGCTGAACTCTTCTAATCTCTTATCTAGATTATATATATCTATAAATCCTTTGCGTAACCTTCTTCTACTCCTTAATTCATTATATATAGTCTTTAGAGATAGATCATTAGGTATTTTAGGAAGGCATTTATCGCATGGTAGACCTTTAGATAGTCTAACGTCATCGGCTGGGCCTCCGCAATTTATACATGAACTACAGTATATCCCATGTATATCTTCAATACCCCTATCTAATGTTATATACTTACTTACTGTTTCCAAGACATCCACCAAATAAATATTTATCTCATATATACACTTTTAAAATGTATCTACTATACTTATACAGCTTTTTCCTGACCCACATATTTACTCGTCTTCCTTTCGTCATAACCCACCGAACTTTCGCTTGATAGTTTATGGAACATTATTTGAACGATCCTCATCCCAGGTTTAAGTAAGACATACGACTTTCCACGGTTCGAGATCTCTAATACAAGTGAAGATGGTTTTATCATCCCAGTGCCTGGATTGACCAGGCCTGCTGCATGAACTATAATACCTATTCTGGCTAAACTGCTTAAACCTTCGAGGGTCGCTGCATACTTCCTATTTAACATTATCCTCTCCTTAGTCATGCCAAGTATGAATTCCCCAGGTGCTATCTCATAACCGTTATCATCTATCTCAATCTCGTTGACAGCCTTTAAGATACTTTCTTTATTAAATGGGTCTATTAGAGATATGCTTCTAAATACGGTTATCCTAATATCTAGAGTCAGGTCGAGGCTACATGGACCTAAATTCTCTCTGTTGAATGGAATTACCTTTATCTCCCCCCTCTCAATAGCCTTCAAAATATCTACGTCGCTCAATATCATCTACAACACCTAATTACCATATTGCTATAGCAATAATTCTAATAATAATATTATTATATCAATGTATTTGCTATATAATTATATGGGGACTTAAATGTCTGAAGAATATGAAGTTAGGACCGGACCCGTTAGAGTAAGCGGATATTCTATCAAGCTAAGGAGAGTCATAAATGGAGTTCTCAGTGACAAGTTTAAGAAGGGTGAGCTAGATTCAAAGAGCATTAACGACAGTATATCAGATCTGAATAAAACCATATATCAGGTTATAGTCGATAAATTCGAGGTACCTAAGGAGGCTGTAACGAATATAATTCTGAAGTTTAGTGTGGAGGAGAATAAGATTAAAGTGAAGGATATAAATGTAGAGATATTCGATAGGGATGAGATCTTAAGTAATAATGTGACGAAGGAGCTTAGGAACCTGATAACAACCTAAATTTTTTATCATTAAACACGGCATATATCTTATAAATTAATTCTTCATGTAGTCTATAATATAATATATATTTGATGAGAGTAGGCGTTATTTTAGCTGGCGGTGAGTCAAGACGCTTCCAGGGTAATAAATTAATTGTTGAAATAGATGGTTCACCCGTTATAAAACGGGTATATAACGCTATAAAGGACTATGTAGACATAACTTATATCTCTATAAAAGACGAAGATAGGTATGAGGAATTATCTAGTGTTTTCCATGGTATCGACGTTAAATATATTTATGATTATAAGGAATTAGATGGGGGTCCCTATGTAGGTATTATAACTTCACTTGATTTAATTGAGGCTGACGAGTTTATTATAGTCCCTGGAGATACTCCTTGGATAAAAGGGATATTTTTTAATAAGTGGCTTAAATATATAGATGAGTGCCGGCCTATAGCATCAAGTGTTATATGGGGTAATGGGATGATTGACTCACTATTTTTATATGTGGAGAAACGTAGAATTAGAAGTATAATTAAGCTTTTATATTTATTAAGGAAGAGCGGTCGGGCTACCGATATCCTCAGGGCGGCGCCTTATACATATTTAGTAAATGCATATAAAGTGGTGGATAACCCACTATGGCTAGCACATTTAAATACGAGGGAAGACTCAATATCTCCATCACCTAGGAACCCCCTTAAAGGGGTCGTTAAGAATGATATACATATTAAATGGAATGGATTATCTAGTATTCCGTTTCTAAATGCATTAGATAAAATTAATCTAGGTGAATATACTGAGGCAGTTTCCATACTGCTCGATGAAGCCAGGAAATATAATGAATACAATATAATGCATTTAATAGATCATGTCGCTAGAGACATATGTGATGTTGTTAATAAGATGATATGAGTATCTAATGAAGTCTTAAGAACTGTATAAACCTTATCAGTAGAATTTATTTATCTATATATGGAATGGTGTTCTTTGAACATAAGGTTGAAGAGCTTCATGAAGCTATGTTCTGGAGACGTGAAGGTGATAGAATTCACTGCTACCTATGTGCTAGACACTGTAAAATCCCAGAGGGTCAAATAGGTTTTTGCGGTGTTCGTCAAGTTATAAATGGTAAACTATATGCATTGAACTATGGTAGGCTAGTAGCTATGAATGTAGATCCGATTGAGAAGAAGCCCTTGAATCACTTCATGCCGGGAACAAATGTTATGTCGATAGCCACTGTAGGATGTAATTTCGCCTGTCAATATTGTCAGAACTGGGATATAAGTCAGAGAAGGAACGTGAGGGAGCCATATTTCCCACCTGAATACGTGGTTTCAGAAACGATTAGATTGGGTGCAGATGGTATATCATACACGTATAACGAGCCTACTGTATTCGCTGAATATGCCATCGATGTCATGAGACTTGCTCATAAACACGGGTTATTTAATACATGGGTTACAAATGGATATATGACTATAGAGGCTTTAGAGGATATTGCTAGGGACTTAGATGCAGCTACGGTAGATTTTAAGGGGCATGGAAACCCAGCATTCTATAAGAAATATATCTGGGTTAAAGACCCCTCACCGATGTATGATGCAATCTTAGAGATGAAGAGAAGAAATGTATTTATTGAGATCACTGATCTCGTGGTTCCTGTAGATACAGGTTCAGATTTAAATAGTTTGAGGAAACTTGTTAGGTGGATAATTAATAATTTAGGTGATGAGACACCACTGCATCTATTAAGATTTCATCCAAATTATAGAATGTTGGACATTCCTCCTACGCCCATAACTCTTCTTGAGAAGAGTGTTAAAGTCGCTAAGGAAGAGGGACTTAAACACGTATATATAGGTAATGTATGGGGTCATCAACTAGAGGATACATACTGTCCTAGATGTGGGTATAAAGTGATTGATAGACAAGGATTCTTCATAAGTAAACTAGATATCACCGATGATAGTAGGTGTCCTAAATGTGGATATAAGTTAAACATCATTTTGAAACCGCCAAAATTATTAAAATAGTAGGGTTATATCGCTAAATTAGATTAAATCAGTAGCATATTATATCTAATTTAAATATTGTAGCCATATTTTTACATAAATGTCATTATTTTTTACTTTATAAACTCTAATTTATAAGGAGTTAAGAGTATATTATTAATGTATCAAGTAAGGTTTATTTTCCAATTTCATTAGCAAATGGAGGTGTTTTTAGGTTGAGGAGAGGGCAACTTAACTTAATATCAATTGCGTTGCTGATAATTGGACTTATAATAGGCGGTGTAATAGGCTATTTACTAGCGCCTAGGCCAGCACCGCCTGAGGAGGGTAAGCTCCAGGCGCTTATGCAGGAGAATGAGGAGTTAAGGGCCAAGGTTAATGAATTACTTCAGAAACTTAAGCCTGGTGAGATTAAAGTAACTGTATGGACTATCGGCCCTGATCCTCCATCCGAGTATAGGCTTAAGAACTTCTTTATAGCCGCTGATATGCTCAATTCATGGCTCAAAATGTTAGGTGCAAACGTAACTATCAAGGTTGAAGGAGAGTTCTATGTAAGGCCTGTTGAGTGGGGAGAATATAAGAATAAGTTCTATCTAGCATATAAAGCTGGCGAGGCTCCAGACATATATCTGACTGGCCATGAGGATATAGGGTTCTTAGCTGAGAACGGATACATTATCCCATTAGACGATTATCTGGAGGAATACTGGGATGTAATATACTATGATATATTCCCGACTCTATGGGATGCAGTGAAGTATAAGGGTAAGATCTGGGCCGTACCTCAGGATACTGAAGCAAGGCCTATGTACTTTAGAAAAGATGTTTTAAGAGCCTTGGGATGGAGTGAGGAGGAGATTAACGAGTTACCTAAAAAGATCCAGAGTGGAGAATTTACATTATATGATCTGCTTAAGCTTGCCCAGGAGGCTAAGGATGCTGGATTAGTTGAGAGAGGAGTTTTACATAGGGTTAAGGAAGGATATGATTACTTCCAGTTTTACCTTGGCTTCGGGGGTAAGCTATGGAATCCAGAGACTGGTAAGATGGTATTTGTGAAGAGTGCCTGGGAGAAGACGTTGAAATGGTTCTACGATGCAGTATATGAGTATAATGTCATAAGTCCAAATCAATTCAGCGGAGACTGGGATAAGGACTTCCACCTACCATTTACACAGGGTAAGGCATTATTCCTATCGGGAGGTACGTGGCATAAGGGTGAGTGGATCCAGAAAGGTCTATTGACGGAGGATGAATTCTACGATAACATTGGATATGCACTACATCCAGCTGGAGAACCTAGTATGAAGCCTGTAACATTGAGTCATCCTCTCGTATATACGATAACTGGATTGGCTAAGGATAGGGGTGTTGCAGACGTAGCATTCCTACTAATTACACTTGTAACTGATCCACATATTAACA
>DQXH01000121.1 GCA_011043415.1 Thermoprotei archaeon
GCTATCGACGCAACTATCAATACTGTTAACACAATAAATATTAGATATTTACTCCCCTGATTCATAATTCATCACTATAATAAAGAGTTTCATTACCTAATTAGGGAATTAACGGTAACAAACTGGGAAAAACCGGGATAGAATATGGTTAATGTCTAATATACTCTATATAGGCTTGAAAATAAAGCTAGAGTATTAAATCTATTTAGTATTGAGATATAGATTGAATCAGCAGAACAACGAGATATGTGATTCCTCCAAGCTATGTTACGATTTTCTGTAGAAATTAAGGATTATATTAAGTGAGGCCGATACATCGGAAAATCTTTGGAAAAGGATAGAAATTAATAGATATTTTATTGATGCGGCCGCCGGGATTTGAACCCGGGATCTCCGGCTTGGAAGGCCGACGTGCTACCAGGCTACACCACGGCCGCGTCATTAATTAATTCTTTCCTTGGATATTTAATTATTTTTATTCAAATTGTTGCAATGCTGTGGATTAATTGGGGTATGTGTCAAATGATATATTTTATTTATTTTATTCAATTTAATCCCTTGTTCTAATATATTAAATGGTTGATGTGAAAGTCGGTATTATTGTATCGGAGAGTGACGTCAGGGATATTGGTGTTGAGGCTGCTGCAGAATATGCTAAGTCTATTTTAGAGCATTATATTGATGTGGGGCTGAGAAAGTTTTATATTATAATTCCCGAGACTGGTAGATACGCTATAGTGGGTAGGGTTATAGACTCTGGATTACATAAGGAGGCGGAGGTCGTATTTAGAGAGATATATGGTGAGGATGGTGGGGGAGGACTACTTTCTCTAGTCCCATTTTTATATTATAGTGAGAAGATGATTGTAAATGAGATTAGATATTTTTTCAAAGATTATTTATATGAATACTATGTTGATCTACTTGATAAGACTGAATATCCCATCATATTCTTGGGTAAAACCGTAGATCCACCATATGCCAAGCTACAGGGTGATAGGATATTATATTTTGTTAAGACTCTGAGGGATATTGTAAAGTATGGTTACATCGGGTTGTCAATCTTGACATATCGGTTCTTCAACTTTATCAGCGGGGAACATTTGATATACCCGGATCTGCATGTGAGAGAGGCTACAGAACTATTCAATTTATATTTGTCTAAAGGAGGAATTCTCAAGGCTGAGATCTTGATGGATATGGAGTGGAGTAGGCTCTAGTCTAATAGAATTATACCGGCCTCCTTAAACCAACCTATCTTAACCTCGTCACCACTATTATATACTTCTTCATCAGGTCGATATGGCCTGAATATCACGAGCTCCTTATCCTTATCAATCAACACCCTGTATTTGATGTATGACCCCTTAAATATTGAGAATGAGGTCTTGGCATTCAATACATTATCACTATTCAAGTCTCTCTTCGATATTTCTAGTCGATTCCAGATAGCTCCAGAATATCTATCTAATAATATGGTGTATTATATAGAGTACTAAATATTTACATTTGTAAATTATATCACCTCAATAGAAATACGTCACCTCTTAACAGCATATACACCAAGTAAATCCCTTCTTTGATGTACTTTAAACCCGACCTTCGTAAGACGTGATGCTACACCACCTGATATATTTAATCTTCTCCTCTTATAACCTACTTTACCAGTATAGTGAAATAGTCTACCGCCCCTCCTTAAAACCCTATATAACTCGCTATAAAACTCTCTACTATATAACTCCCCCGCCCTAGATAGTCTAGGTGGGTCATGTATAATTACATCATAATAATTGTCTGGAAGTGTCTTAATAACCTCTGTAGCATCACCTAATATTATTTTAATATCCTTCAACTCACTAGACCATGGATTGTATGATGCAATCTCAAGTATATTCTTATCTACCTCGATCGTCAATACATTCCCACCCCTCCTATATGCATTTATAGCGGTATATCCAAGTCCCGTACATATATCGAGGACTTCATCACCACCATGAATATTAAGTACAGATACCTTCGAGTATGCATCTTTCCATGGATCTATATCCACGACCCTATGCATCTTAATCCCACTAACCTCGACTGTAGGAGCCTTATCCATTGCAACTGGATACAATTTATAGTAGAAGCTTCCCCTAAAGAATGCTATCGGATAAACTTTATCACCATCTAATGCATATACAAAGCCTCCCTTAATTAGGGAATTTAAATGCGTTAAATCATATTCAAACCCTCTCACTCGAATTAGATCATCCTCCCTGCAAATCGATTCATAATTATACCCGAGAGATAATGTTACTCTAATCTCCCCACTATACCTTGAAATATATTTAATCAAGTCTCTTGTAACTACTGGGAGATCTTTAAATCTATACTTGTAAATTTTATACATTCCTAGGATAATATAGCCATATTTAATTGTTTAAGATTTAAATATTATATTAAGCATGGTACTAAAACTATATAACACCCTCACTGGAGTGAAGGAGGAGGTTAAGCCGATTAGAGATGATAATACAATTAGAATGTATATCTGTGGACCGACTGTATATGATGACTCACACCTAGGGCACTTCAGAACATTTATCTTCTACGATGTTCTAGTGAGGTATCTAATTCATAAAGGGTATAATGTGATACACGTCGTTAATGTAACGGATATCGATGATAAAATTATAAATAGGGCTAATGAAGAGGGTGTGGATTATAAGGTGATATCGGAGAGGTATTTAAAGTCTTTCATTGAGGATTGGGTGAGTCTGAACCTACTTCCACCCTATGTGATGCCTAGGGCTACATACCATATTAAAGATATGATTAAGATTATAGAGGGTTTAATGAAGAAGGGCTATGCATATCAGGCGGATGGAGATATTTACTTCGATATATCTAGATTTAGTGGTTACGGATTAATCAGTAAGCAGGATATCAACGAGCTTATAGAGGGATACCGCGTCGAGGTTAGGAGGGGGAAGAGGAATCCACTCGACTTCGCATTATGGAAGGGATGGAGGGAGGGAGAGCCTTATTGGGATAGCCCATGGGGGAGGGGTAGGCCTGGATGGCATATAGAGTGTACTGCGATGAGTATAAAGTTCCTAGACCCACCATTCGAGGTACATGGTGGTGGAGAAGATCTGAAGTTTCCACATCACGAGAATGAGAGGGCACAGTCTAATGCATATTTAGGTTATGAAGTCGCTAAAATCTGGACTCACGTAGGATTATTTAAGTTAGGAGCTGAAAAGATGTCTAAATCCCTTGGAAATATAATTAGGATTAAAGACGCCTTGAAGAGATATAATCCGAGTATAATTAGAATCTACTACATCACCACACATTACCGTAAGCAGCAGATTTTCAGTGAGAAGAAGCTTGAGGAGGCTGAGAATATCTATGAGAAGATAGTTAGAGTCTATAACCATATTATCGATGGATTGAATAAAGCTGACGAGGGTAATAAGATGGATTTCAGTAAATATAAGGAAAAGTTCTATAGCTATATGGATGACGATTTAAATACTCCATCAGCATTAAGTATATTCTTGTCATTCCTATCTGAAGTAGAGTCGTATCTAAGGAGGGAGAAGAAGTATGATTATAGTACATTGATAGATGCATTAGATTTCACTAATAAAGTACTCGATATATTTGGTCTAAAGATAGAGGTTAAGAGACTCGACTATGAGAAGCTGGTCGAGTTAATTATAAATGTTAGGAAGGAGCTTAGGAGTAGGAAAATATATGATTTATCGGATTATATTAGGGAGGAGCTTGAAAAACTGAATATTATGCTGGAGGATTATGGTGAGGAGACAAGGTACTACATCTTATAAAACTCCTCTAATAAAGCCTTTATCAATAATGGTAGGATTACCGTAGCCTCACCCCATACACTAACCTCCCTTCCAGTCATACTCACCTTCCCCCACGTAACAGCCTCAGATAGTCTTGCACCAGTTAGGCTTCCATCGAACTCGACTCCCGTAGTTATCTGAATAGCTATATCCAAGCCTCCTCTAAACTGATTCCACCAGAGTAGATGGTGTTTGGAGATTCCTCCCCCAATTATAATTGCACCAGCCTTCTTCGCATCATATACATAATTCGATATTAGAGTCTCATCCTCAAATAAATCGATCTTAAAGTCTTTATGAAACTGTTGGAAGATCCATATTTGATAACCTACTGCACCGTCATAGGGACCGGGTACTATAACTGGTATCTTATTCCTATATGCCCAGTATAGGAGGCTATCCTCCTTACCGATAAACTTGCCTAGATACTCGATCAACTTATACATTCCAATCGATTTAAAACCCTCTTTATAGAGTGTATCGAGAAATACCCTCATCTTCTCCTCTATAATTATTCCATAATTCTCGATTGGGATGAAGACATTACCTAGTCTATGTATATTATGCTCCTTCAAATACCTATCATCTACGTAGAATTCACCATGGTAATAATCCTTGAATGACCTAGCTAGATCATGGTCTAGAGACCCGCATGTAGTTACAATTATATCAACCATCTTATTCTTAACCATCGACCTCAAGACGCCTCTCAATCCAGTCGCCACTACATCAGCCGGGAAACTTAGGAATATCGTATATTCATCACGATTTACATACATATCTCTAACTATCTTATAGGCCTCACCCAATTTCTTAGCCATGAAACCTCCTGAATCCTCATATTGAGCTAGTAGATCTCTAAAATCCTTAATCGACTCAAGGTCAAAATCATTAACTACCCTCTTATTTATACTCATATCTAGATAATATGTTAGGTTAGAGGCTATATATTTAGAGAATGGTCAGGGCTTTATTAAGCCTCGTCAAGACTCTATGCCCATCTGACGTAACTAATACCATATCCTCGATCCTCACTCCACCCAATCCAGGTATATAAATCCCTGGTTCTACAGTAATTACAAAGCCTTCATCCAAAACTGTATCATCATTCTTAGATAACCTAGGCTTCTCATGAATCTCAAGACCTACCCCATGCCCAGTTGAATGAATAAAGTATTTCCCATAGCCAGCCGATTCGATAATGGATCTAGCCTTCTTATCTACATCACTCGCCTTTACACCCGGTTCAATAATATCTATAGCTGATACCTGTGCATCTAACACAGTCTCATATATCTTCCTCAACTCGCCTTTATAGATCCTCTTGAAGAATACCGTCCTGGTCTCATCACCATAGTATCCATTATAAGCGGCTACATAGTCAAATACAATCGGGTCGCCTACCTTAATGGTATTTTCACTAGCCCTCCAATGTGGGTTTGCAGACGCGTCTCCAGACGCGACGATTAGATAGTCATATACCTTATCCGCCCCAGCACGATACATTTCACACATCCCATGTAAAGCCAGCTCCTTCTCGGTGATACCCTCGACAACCTTCTTACTAGACTCATATATCCCATAGTCTACGATCTCAGCAGCCTTTTTAATCCTCTCAACCTCGTATCTAGTCTTTCTAAGACGTAGATCCATCAATTCACTCGAGATATCAACTACATTATCCTTTGAGAATATACTTTCCAATGTCTTTATAAAAGATGCGGATACGCTATTGAATGCGATTCCTATCTTAGACTCCACATCTATAACTTCCTTGATAGAATCAACTAAATTCCTAGACTTTAGGTTTATATAGTCGCCTTCGAGTGAGCCCCCATAGATATAGATTTTATCTAGCCACGAATATTTATGCGCCCTCTCACCCTCCATAACGTTCACTATCCCAAATAGCTCCTCCCTCTTCACATCAACTACAATTAGGCTATAGTCTATCAATGTACCTGATAGGTATCTTATATAAGTCTCTTGACCCCTATCAGTCTCACCATATCCAAATATATAGTCTATTCCAGTACCAGAGAATCTCTGGAATAATCTATCAAACCTCTCTAAATCCTTATCAACCATATTCTCAAGAATCTAAATATTTAGGTATTGATTTAAATCTCTATTGGTATGAGGATTAGGGAATTTCAGATACATATTTGGAATATTTATAAGAAGCATGATAGTAGGAGGGGAGTTGAAAATACACTCAAATGGTTCTTAAGTGAGGTATATGAATTTACAAAGGCTGTTGAAAAAGGAGACTTAAATTCCATTAGGGAAGAAGCTGCAGACGTCCTTGCATGGCTATCAAGCGTACTAAATTTATTAGGTATTGATTTGGAGGGGGCTGCACTAGATAGATACGGTAGAGGATGCCCAAAATGTAATTCAATACCATGTAAATGTAATTACCGGGATAAGCCGGGTAAGGATGTCGAGTGTATCACCAAAAACCAGTTGTAACCCTAATGTTATCTACGCCGACTAAATTCGATTTAGTATATAGATCCGTATCCCAAGGCTTAACCCATACTCTTTCGCCAGCTAGACCGATTAAATTCCTGAATACATCAATAATGTTCATATTAAGCCTAGCCCCGATGAAACATCCTCTTATCGAACCCTTCCTAATATAGAACCCTATATCACGTTGGGTTGATGAGAATGTACCTTCCCTGATATTTGCAAAACTCGTGTTCCAAATATTTGTAACTAATATACCCTCCTTAACCTCATTAAATAAATCATCTACATCCATATGCTCCCCATCCAGGATTAAAGTATAGGGATATGGATATTCTGGACCTGCATGGCCTGTCGACTCCTGCTTAAAGACACCTCTATATAATATGTTTAATATATATGAGGAGAGGACGCCGTCTTTAACTAAGTATACCCTCCTCCTCTCGATACCCTCCTCATCAAATAGACTTGGATACGGATTACCCTCCTCCTTAGGATCATCATATATGTTAATAGGTTTACTAGATATCTCCTCACCAAGGAGATCTATGAATGGAGAGTATCCACTGTATATCGAGTACCCCGATAACAGAGTGCCGAGGTAATATAATATATTTGAGAATGCAAGTGGAGTGAATATAACTTTATGTACAGACTCTTCTACATGCTCTACATTATAATTTATACTTGCATACTCCCTAGCCTCCTCAAGGAGACTGTCATAGTTAAGCTTACTTAGACTAGTTGCAGCCCTATTTAAGGTATAAGTGAAACCTTTGTCTTTAAACCCCCTTAAATTAAGTAGTACAGAAGTTAATTTATATTCCCCCTCCCTTCCATATGAAGTCTTTATAATATGCTTAATACCTTTTATAGATATTGATCCAGATACACGCTCAAAAATCTCACTTAGATCATCCATAAAATGAGTTATGTAATCGATGGAGGCATTTACATTAAATACGCTTGGGTCATACCCTCCAGGATATACATCGTATAACTCAATCTTATTAGATGGCGGCGTATATTTAATGCCCCTTTTACTGGATTTAACAGTCTTCACAACATTCTCCAAAACAGATTTATAGTCTTCATAAAGTCCTTTTATCACTGAGGTCATTACATTATATCCATTTGATAGAACCACTTTAATCATCTGGTCAACAGAATCTTTAACTAAGTCTATACGGTTATTAGAGATTCTAATAGTATATCTTATCGCTACATATCCATTCAATGCAATATATTTTATACCCTGATCCTCAAGCCACTTATATACATTATCCATATAATCAGACAAGTAGATACTATATAGGTCGATGCTCATCAAGTCACCTCCTTAAAACCCTGATTTTAGTTATGAGTATATGCGGACCACCTATGTTAACAGGGATTCTCTGGATCGGCTCTCCCTTAATACATATTAATGGGTAGAGGCGTAGGTCGTCCCCCAATGCCTTAACACTTTTCAAGATTATATTGCTAGTCGTCTCGATTACAGGGTATTTAAGAGGATTCTTAATCTCACCACCATCGATTAAATAGGCCTCGAAACCTACGTACCTCTGGTTCACACCCCTATCATCGATACTCCATTCACTAACATTCTTTATATATATACCATATCTAGCTTCTTCAATAAGCTCCTTAAACCCCCTATCCCCAGGCTCGAAATAGGTTACACCCATCCTTACAATGGGTTCATCCATATAAGACTCGGCTCTAGCCGAGCCATTACTAGGTATTCCATATATTGAGGCTGTATATCTATTATGTAGAAACTCTGATATTATACCATCCTTAATTAAAGTCCTTCTTCTAGTCTGTATACCATCATCGTCATACAGGTAATATCCGAATAGTGATGGTAGAGTCGGGTCATCATATACATTAACTTCTTCAGAGGCGATCACATTATTCAAATCATTTTTAGATACATAGGACTCGCCTAATTGACCACCCTCCATGCCTAATACCCTATCAGCTTCAAAAGCATGCCCAACAGAATTATGGGCTATTAAACCGGATAATTCATTACCTATGACAATATTATACTCTCCATCTTCTATATTAACAGCCTTAAACGCGATGTTATACATCGTATCCAAAATACTCTTTACATCACTTTTTAGAGACTCATACTCTATCGACTCGATCCCCCCGGAACCACCTAGAAAACCATCCCTACTAATATATTTATCCCCTGCCTTAGACACGAGTCTATAGTGAAGCAGTATCCTAGGAATCTTAGAATATACCTTAACCCCCTCTGAAGTAGTTATATACTTCTCCTCTGTAAATGCATGTATATTGAATATCCGGGTTAAGACGTCTATCTTGGCATACTCCTTAATCTCATCATCTAGAGACATTAAATCGCTGATCAACTCATCTTTATAATCTATAAACGGCTTATCCTCCTTAACAACATGGCTTATATCGGTTGACTCAACCTCATAGAATGTTACATATCTAAACTTATCCTTAGAATATGCTTTAGCCTTAGCTAAAGCCTCTTCAACCCTATTTTTAACGGATTCAAATGAAAAGATATTGGTTGAAGTATGTATATTAACCCCCTTATAAATTAGCTTAGCCCCTAAACCATTAGTTCTATTAATTGAAGTCGATGCAACTTCACCATTTACTATAGAAATATTATATGCAATTACATTTTGATATCTAGCTATAACTATATCGAAATTACGTGCTAATCCATATTCGACCATATACTCAGCTAGATCATTAGGATTTACCATCTAGACACCTTACATCCTGTCTAGATTTTTATGATAATATATAATTATTATAGAATATAATTAAATCATTGTTTGAAAAATGCGCTGGAATATACTTAGGAAACTATCGATATTTAAATATAATTTTTATATAAGGGGGAGGAATCCCCTACTCGCAGCGATATGGTATTATCTATCTATAGACGAATCTTATGCACCATCTAAAGGATATATAATGAGGGTTATATGCTCGGGTAAGGGGGCCTATGGAAAAAGGTATGACATCGAATTCATAAGTGACCTACATGAAATTAGGTTTGACCATGGATACGTTAATATAAGAGGTTCTAGAATAGACGTGTACTCACGTAATTTGGAGAAGGCGATTCAACTAAGGAACCTAGGCCATTCATCCGGATTTAAATACTCTAAAATCATCCTGAATAACAATATTCCTAAGGTCATTATCGAGTCAACTGAAAATATTTTAATTTATCCAGATGAAAATGTCGATAAGCTTCTATTAGATATTTCGGAAGAGATTTTTAATAAAAATTTAAAAAGGATTAAATCTTTATTTAAAAAAATAGAAAAATTAAAATATTAAAAAAGATAAAAATTAAATGGTGAGAAAAAATGGTATTCGACGAAGACATATTTGATGAGATAGATAGGTTGTTTAAGGAGGAGATGAGGAAAATTAGAAAGATGATTACAGAGTTGACAAGAATAAATCCCGATGAGATCAGGGAATTTGGTAGGAAGGGTGAGCCTATAGTATTTGGATTTACATATAGATGGCATTCCGGGATGAATAAGCCTGAAGTAAAGTTCTTTGGAAATGTAAGGCCGGCATCTCCATATGGAATTAAGGTTGATGACGCTGTATCACCAGTATACGATATACTTGATAAGGGAGACCACTATGAGATAGTTGTTGAGTTGGCTGGAGCGAGGAAGGAGGATGTTAAGCTTGAGATGAAGGGTAGGACGATATATATTACAGCTAATACACAGTATAAGAAGTATAGTGCTAATATCCAGATACCGCCCGATGCATCTACAGAGGACATTAAGGCCAAAATGAATAATGGAATCCTGATTATAAATATTCCTAAGGTCGAGAGTAAGGGAGAGAAGAGGATCGAGATCGAGGAGGATTAGGGCTTACGCCACTTAAACATAAGATATATAATTTGATCATCTTCAGGATATGCTATAATAAACCTCTTACGTACTGAAGTAGCTAGTCTACCAGCTCTAACCAGTTCATCACTACTAATTAGTGTATCTGGTTTAACTACATCCACGAGATATGGTGCATGCTCTAAACCAGGTCCCTTCCTATATACTGCGAAATCGACGCCAAATTTTAATCCCGATAAGACGATGAAACCCTTCTTACGTAGATCCCTATACACCTTATATTTATCAAGGAAGTTTTCATATTCTTTAGATGCATATTCTATAAATCTCTCCCTATCTAATTCCTCTCCATCTATATCATATACTTTTAAGAGACCTTCATCCACTAAGTATAGAGACTCTATTAAATCCAGTATCAATGGAGACTCGAAGTCTGGAGACTTAGGCTTCGGAATACCTAATGGCTTACCATAGAACCCTAGCTTCCACAGCTCCCTAGCTTCTTCAGTATCCCATATAATAACCCGCGTATTCAGATATATCCCCTTAAATACTTTCATAACTATCCAATTAGGAATGTAACTAATATATCTGCTACACGCTCCACAGTATCCGCAGCGGATTCTAAACGCTCTGAAATCTCAAGCCATTTAATAATATTCCTCGCCTTAGACTCCTTTCTAAACACCTCACTTAAGGCAGCCCTATGAACCTTATCAACCTCCATCTCAAGCTCGAATATCCTTTCAATAGCCTCTCTCAAAGCTGTAGGATTATAGCCCATTAGATATATTGCCTCTCTAAATGCATCCACCTCCTTGAATAATGTCTCAGCTATCTTATATAGGAGGTCGAGCTCCCACCTATTTAAAGTAGATAGATTCAAATAAACCAGCCTATATGCTGCCCCATCAATCTCATCCACTACATCTCCTACCTTAGCCACTAACTCATATATAGCTACACTATTAGGTAGAAATGGACGCAGCTTAATTATCTCACTCATTATAGTCTTCTGTAAATTCGCTACAGAATTATCCACCTCTTTAATCCTCATATATAGTTCAATAAGCTCCTCCTGAGAACTTGATATAACTCCATCTATTACTTTAACCAATAGCCCTGTTATCTCCACAGCCATTCTGGATAGATCCTGTAAATATGATATGATCTGTCTCCTAGCCTCCAGCTCAGAATCTCTATACATTACACTCCCCATCAAATATAGATATTTTACATTGGTAATAAAATACAAGTTATAAACATACTAATAATGGACATTATCTAATTATATTCTTGTCTATAATGTCCCAAGAACATAATGTTAGTGTAAAGACGGTTAAGGTATATTCCGATGAGTATATCGCATTTATAAACGTGAATGATGCTAGGAGGATCGAGGTTAGGACCGGGGATAAAATACTTATTTATAATCCAAGTGAAAAAATCGGGGTTACATCAATCGTATTGATTACGGTGGACTTGGCTAGGGAGGGTTATATACTTATTCCAGAGAATTTAGCTGATGCCCTTAAAGTTAAGGATGGGGATATAGTATCAATATCATTAGCACCATATCCAGAGAGCATTAATTATATTAAGAAGAAGATGTCTGGCGAGAAGCTTGAGAAAGATGAGATCTATAGGATAATTAGGGATATTGTAGATGGGGAGATAGGGAAGACTGAGATCCTAGCATTCACACTCGCTGAGGAATATATTGGGATGGATATTGAGGAGATAGAGGCATTATGTAGAGCAATGTACGAGACTGGCGAAAAAATCGAGTTTAATAGACCTACCTATGATAAACATAGTATCGGAGGAGTCCCTGGAAATAAAGTAAGTTTATTGATCGTCCCCATAGTCGCTTCAGCAGGTCTAATGATCCCTAAGACCTCAAGTAGAGCTATTACAAGCCCATCTGGAACAGCTGATACGATGGAAGTTCTAGCTAACGTGACTTTTACAGCTGACGAGTTTAAGGAGATAGTTGAGAAGGTTGGCGGTGCATTGATATGGGGAGGCGGGTTAAACCTCGCTCCAGCAGACGATATAATTATAAGGGTTGAGAAGGTTATTGGTATAGACCCTATTCCACAGATGTTAGCAAGTATACTATCTAAAAAGCTCGCCGCAGGAATTAAAAACATGATTTTAGATATTCCAGTGGGTAGAGAGACTAAAATGGAGGGTATGGAGGCGGCCGAGGAATTTGCAAACCGTTTTCTAGAGTTGAGTAAGAGACTCGGTATAAATTCTCAGGTAGCTATAACGTATGGTGAACAGCCTGTAGGACATACGGTCGGCCCTGCATTAGAGGCTTTAGAAGCGCTGGAAGCGTTGCAATGTAAGGGGCCATCGAGTCTAATTGAAAAGGCTGTGGGACTCAGTGGTTTAATACTTGAGATGGGTGGGGTAGCCGCATATGGAGATGGATACGATAAAGCTATGAGTATATTAAAGAGTGGAGAGGCATATAGGAAGATGAAGGAGATTATAGAAGCCCAGGGAGGAAACCCGGAGATTAAGCCGGATGAAATTCCATTAGGAAAGTATAGATATAAGATGTATGCCCCTATAGACGGATATATTACAAGAGTCTCTAATAAGGCTATTAATATAATTGCTAGGGCGGCGGGTGCTCCTAAGGATAAAGGTGCTGGGATAATGTTATATGGTAAGAGGGGGTATAAGGTGAAGAAGGGTGAACCGATTCTAGAGATATACGCAGAGAGGAGCGTTAGGCTTCAAGATGCGATATCCCTACTTAATCAGCTGAGACCCATAATAATTGAGGGAATGCTACTTAAAACTATACCTAGCAGGACATTTTATAGGATTAAATATTAATCCCACGGATTCGACTCACTATAGAATTCCCCATAATAGTTATGTATTAAAATGGGGAAGGCCTCCGGACTAACTATACCGACCTCAGTAATTATCAAGTCTATGTACCTAGGTGGGGTTACATCGAAGGCAGGGTTACGGACCTTAACACCATATTTCTCAATCCAGTTCCTGGGAGCTACTTCATATGGAGACCTTTCTTCAATCTTTATCAACCTTCCGAATAACGTATCTGGACTGAATTTATATGATTCCGATGCGACCATAAACTGGGTCCTAGCTTCATACGCTATTAAAGCGATCTGCGAAGTACCTATTTTATTTACTAAAGCCCCATTAGCAGCTATAGCATCCGCGCCGACGATAACCTTATCAATTTCATTCATAAAGAATCTCGCTGCAGAGTCTATTATCAATGTAACGTCTATACCCTCCTTAGCTAATGTAGAGGCTGTTATACGTCCCTGATACCTGGGTCTAGTCTCAGTTACATATACTCTAATATCTTTACCCTCCTTAAATGCGTGTTTAATCACTGAGATAGCCGCCTGACTATTACAGTGAGTTAATATTGTATCGCCATCCTCAATTCTACCGCTACCTAAAACCCCAATCCTTCTAACGGCGTTTAAAGATAGGTTGATAAACTCACTCGCATACCCATCCAGTTTATCCTTCAAAATAGCCACATTATCAAGCCCACTTTCATAATCCTTCATAAGCTTATTTAATACATATCTAAGTCCGTTAGGTAGGGATACCGCCGTAGGCCTAGATTCATATAGAACTCTCGCCGCACCCTTAATATACTCGATGTACTTGCTAGGGTCATCACCCTTAAAATATTCACTTGCTATAGTTAATGCCTTTACAGCGGCCCTAGCGATTCTACCAGCACCCCTAATCCTCATATTTATAATACTATCTACAATCCTTCTAAACTCACTTGGATAACTCATTAAAAATAGTTATTTAAAACATAGTTAATAGCCTATATACTCTCCATGAATGAAACTAGTAGATTCGGTAGATAAGTTAATACACTTGTCTTATGAATAGAGAATTTATAGATGTATGTATATAAATAGGGGTCTACAGTAGATAGTAGACATGGTTTATAGGGTACTTTAGATCGGATATATGAGATGTACTCCCTAACCATAGATTCATTATAGTAGTGTGACAACCCTAATCCATACCTCCTTCTAGATAAAACTATCTGTATATTTGGGAAGATCCTCAGGATATTTAATAGAGTCCTCTCTTCACTACGATAGAATTTATAGGCAGATCTAAGTAGAAGTAGACGGATACTTGGAAACTCCTTGAAGTATATCCTCTCATCTAATGTAAGCCTCTTAATAAAACTTGCTAGCGAGACACACTTCACATCTACACCACCTAATATCATCATAGTATATTTATCGACGCATATAGTCTCCGATTCGTATGACCCCAACTGACTAGTAAATTCACTTATTTGTCTCTCCTCATCCATCATCATGAGATTATATAATATACCTGAGTCGGGTCCGGTCAACAAACCTACATTATAACCTATCCGATTCAGATTCTCAAGCATGAATGTAAATACGGGTTTTAATTGATTATATATTAATTCAGGGATATATAATAGGTATTCTCCCTTCTCAACCAGCTTGAGTTCATAATCCTTAATTAGATTAGATAACTGATTTGTATACTCACTAGACTTCTTAAGACTCTGGATCCATTTGAAAACTTGCTCGCCACATAATCCACATCCATCACACCATATCAAGAAGCCTCCTAACTCATCCTTAGAACCATATTTAAATAATTGATATACCGTAATTGGAGATAGTAAATTTGATGGAGTGAATCTTAAGGGGCATTTTAGCGAAGCCTTCATAAAATGCCACACTGAGATCTCTTCCCTATTCATCTGAAACACCTATTAAAGTCTGCATGGAAGGCAGATGTATGTAGATTAATTTATCTAGTATCTTATCTATATCATCACGTCTAACCCTCCTAACTTCACCCTTGATATAATCATTATATTTATATATATTTGGGAAAACCTCTAGAAGGGTCTTAATATTGACTCTCTTCACATCACATTTAAAATCCTCTAGATAACTCCTAACGAGATTAAATCCTTCACTAGTATATGTATATGAAACGACTTCAAACTCTCTACCACCCTTAATTATAGATATATCAATTCTAGAATCGATATTACTCACTAACCTACTTAGGAAAGCCGATTCACACACACCATACAGTACTTGTGGTTTAAATCCCTTGTGCATGGGGATTTTACGGAGATGAAGCCTCAATAAGATTACATCCTTAAGAGAGCCTGATGTATATAGGTATTCAATGTATCCATCTTCTCTACCCAATAATGATCTGCTATTTAAGTCATAATAGATTATCCTCCTAACCACCTCATCATATGTTAGTGAATACGCTGGAATAAGTAGATTGGTATTGAATAGCCCTCCAATAGATTCGAATGGATTAGGTGGATAGGAGAAATGGATATACATCCTATTATTTAATAGTCTAGTCAGGTATTCGATGTATCTTACGCCTGAGTCGATACTAATATAAGTATTCTTAATAATGATTTTATCAAATCCAGTTAAAATCAATCCTATACCCGTCTTATCCTCCTCATATTTTAATCCAGACCTATATCCAACTGGAATTATATCAGTATCTGAGGGAAGGGACTCTAAATCTTTTAGACTATATATTGTGTATACATCTTCATATGATATATTAATTATACCCTTTAATGTATATCTTAGAAGACTCTTCATTCAATAGAGTAAATTATTTAATACATATATTTAACTCATAATCTAATGGTGATTAGGATGTCGATTGAGAGGAGGTTTGAGAGGATAGCCGCCCACTCACATATAAGGGGGTTAGGCATTAGAAATGGTAGGGCTGAATTCGCAGCAGACGGTATGGTTGGTCAGGTTAAGGCGAGGGAAGCTGCATATATAGTCGTCCAGATGATTAAGAAAGGTAAATTGGCTGGTAGAGCAATATTATTAGCAGGACCCCCTGGAACAGGAAAGACTGCATTGGCAGTCGCCATTGCAAAGGAATTAGGTAAGGACGTACCCTTTATAACTCTAAGCGGGTCAGAGATATATTCCACTGAGATTAAGAAGACCGAGGTTTTAATGAGAGCTATTAGGAGAGCCATTGGAGTAAGGATAAAGGATATTAGAGAGGTTATTGAGGGTGAGGTTAAGAAGATGGAGATCAAGATGGAGCCGCATCCATACAACCCATATCAACAGATCCCTAAGCAGATTAGAATCACGTTAGCGACCACCAGTGAGGAGAGAAGTTTCACCGCAGGCACAGAGATCGCATTATCCTTCCTACAGCAGGGGATTAGAGAAGGTGATGTAATAATGATTGATAGAGAGACAGGTAGAGTCGTCAAGTTAGGTAGGTCTAAGGAAGCTCCTAGAGAGTATGATATTGAGGAGGAGACATACGTAGAAAGGCCTTCTGGACCTATCATCAAGGAGAGGGAATTTATATATGTACTGTCGCTACATGACTTGGACGTTAGGAGGGCTAGAGGAGGAACTAGTATAATGTCACTCTTCTTCGGTACTGAGAGGGAAGAGATAACTAATGAAATTAGAAAGGATGTTGATGAAATGGTTAAGAATTGGATTGAAGAGGGTAGAGCTGAGATCATACCCGGCGTATTATTCATAGATGAAGTTCATATGCTTGATGTGGAGGCATTCGCATTCCTAAATAGGGCTTTAGAGAGTGAGATGGCGCCGATAATCGTATTTGCATCTAATAGGGGGATAACACGTATAAGAGGCACTGATATATCGGCTCCACACGGGATACCTATAGACCTACTTGATAGGCTATTAATCATAAATACTGAGCCATATAATGAGGAGGAGATAAGGGAGATAATTAGAATCAGGCTTAAGGAGGAGAGGATCGAGCTAGATGAAAAGTCATTCAATAAACTTGTTGAAATCGCGGTAAATAACAGCTTAAGATACGCTCTAATGCTACTTGGACCCATTAAGGAGTTAGCTGAGATTAAGGGGAAGAGTAAGCCCGATCTAGAGGATATCATAGAGGCGTCAAACTTATTCACAGATTATAAGCGCTCTGCAGAAACCGTTAAGAAATACGAGCATTTATTCCTACCTTAAATCCTAATTATTTATTTATTTGTTTAGGGAGCATGATTAAGGAAGGAGATTACGCATTATTTTTTGATGAGAGAGGGAAGAAGCGGCTTATTAAAATAAGAAGGGAAGGCAGGTTTCAGAGCGACCTTGGATATATTGAATATAAAGATGTAATTGGCCGATACTATGGAGAGAGATTCGAGACTTCGAAAAACAGGTTTATATGGGTTTTAAAGCCTTCTCTATACGACTTTATAATGAAGATCAAGAGACGAACTCAAATCGTATATCCCAAGGATATCGGATATATAATTGTAAAACTTGGCGTTAAACATAATTCCAAGATACTAGAGATAGGGACGGGAAGCGGCGCATTAACTACGGCATTTGCATGGATACTATCTAAAGAAGGTTTAATCGATACATTTGACAA
>DQXH01000025.1 GCA_011043415.1 Thermoprotei archaeon
AGTAGTGAGATGATATCATATGCCGATGCTTTAGTCGTCGAAGTCGAAGGTGTAGATGATGAAGGGTCTATAAAATATAGAGCTACGCTATTAAATGAAGTACCACTGAGAGATCTGGATAAGAGAAGAGAGTATTTCAATAAATTTGGGATATTGCATTTCCTAGTTAGTATCCCGGCTATAACTGGAGCGAGATTATTATTTGAAGAAGAGGACTATGGTGTGATCGCACTAGAAGTATTTGATCCAAATAAATTTTTGTCAATTATGAAGAAGACTGGTTATAAACCAGGTATTATAATTGAGACTATTAGAGAATATCTCTAAACTATGATAAATTTAAAAAATAAGTTTTTTATTTTAGTAATAAATGGATTCAGGGCCCGTGGTCTAGAGGCCTATGACGCCCGGCTTACGCCCGGGAGGTCCCAGGTTCGAATCCTGGCGGGCCCACCACCAAACGCAAATATATAATTTTTATTAATATATGTTTGATATAATCTAATTATCATTAAACTAATATTTTTTAAAAGTAAAAAAAACATTTACATTAATTAATCTTACTTGCAATATATTTAAATTTTTTAGGAGATGGTGATAAAATGAACTTCGATAATTTTGAGATTCTATATGAGGGCGAAGGCCCACTCATCAATTGGTATGATCCTGACGAGATGAGGGAATGGTTCAGAGATAATAAAAGGAGGGAGATGTTTGATAAGCGGATGTCTGTAAAAGAGGCTGTATCAAAATTCATTAAAAATGGGTCTTACATCGCGAGTGGTGGATTTGGACATATTAGAGTTTCAATGAATATAATTTATGAAATTATCAGACAGAGAAAGAGAAACTTGATTATGGCTTGTAAAACCGCTGTTCATGATAGTGATATATTAATTGCCGCCGGCGTCGTAGATAGAGTCGAGGTAGCATATGCATTTGGACATGAATTAAGAGGGTTATCCCCAGCATCTCGAAGAGCGGTTGAGGAAGGTAGGGTGAAAGTACTTACAGAGTGGAGTAATGCAGCGTTTCAGTGGAGATTTAAAGCTGCGGCTATGGGGCTTCCATTTATACCTGCAAGGGTATTAGCTGGTACCGATACATTCAGAAAGAGCTCGGCTAAAATAGTTAGGGATCCATATAGCGAGAAGCCTATTGTGCTAATACCTGCATGTTATCCTGATGTCGCATTTATCCATGTTCATAGAGCTGATATATATGGTAATAGCCAGATTGATGGAATTACCATCGAAGACCTTGAATTAGCTAGGGCGGCTAAAAGATTGATTATAACTACCGAGGAAATCGTACAAACTGAAAAAATTAGAAGTGAACCATGGAGAACTACAATACCCTATTTCCTAGTCGATGCTGTAGTCGAACAGCCATATGGCTCACATCCATGTAATATGCCTTTACTTTATTATTATGATGAAGAACATATCGCAGAATATATACAGGCATCTAAAACCGATGAGGGTTTAAAAGAATATTTCAATAAATATGTATATGGCGCCAGCGATTTTTGGGAATATCTTGAACTGATAGGCGGTACCAAGAAACTTGAATATTTAAAGAGGGTCGAGCAATTGAGAGAAACCCCTATAGTTCCTTGGGCATCGAGGTGATAGATATGAGTAAGAGAGAGTACTCCCCCTCCGAATATATGATTTGTGTAGCGGCCAGGACTCTAGAGGATAAGAAGACGATATTTGTAGGGACTGGAATGCCTATGATAGCCGCTGTACTCGCACAAAGATTATATACTCCAAATATACTTATTGTATTCGAGGCAGGTGGAATAGGCCCTCTTATCCCTAGATTACCGATTTCAGTGGGTGAGTCACTTACGTTTTATAAAGCGATTATGGCTACATCAATGGATTACGTGATGTCGATATCGCAACTAGGTTACTTAGATTATGGGTTCCTAGGTGCAGCTCAAATTGATATGTATGGAAACATTAATACCACTGTGATCGGGGACTGGGATAAACCAAAGGTTAGATTACCTGGTAGTGGAGGGGCTAATGATGTAGGCTCACTATGCTGGCGGACTATAATATTAATGAAGCAGGATAAAAGGCGATTCGTTAATAAGTTAGACTTTGTAACAACCCCTGGTTATCTGACTGGTCCTGGCGCTAGAGAAAAGGCTGGATTACCATCTAATACTGGCCCATACCGAGTTATAACACAAATTGGAGTATATGGATTCGATGAAAAGACTAAGAAAATGAAACTATTAGCACTTCACGAGGGAAATACTGTTGACGATATTAGGCAAAACTCTGCATTCGATATAATTATACCCGATAAAGTGAAATATACCGATCCCCCGACAAAAGAGGAGTTGAAGGTTATTAGAGAAATAGATCCGCTCGGGCTAATTGTTGGAAGGAAATGATAGAGTAAATATTTGAGTAGGTTACTTAGTTGGAATATATAGGCTTGAACGAGTCGCGCCAACTCCAGGCATTCCATGCTTTACAGGCTTAATTGTATGCGCAAACTCACCTAGTCTCTTACCGATCATTTCAGGCTTTATCTCAACTGGAACAAATTCCTTACCATTATGAACATATATGGTTAGCCCAACCATAATCGGTAGAATCGGCATTTCCCTAATATGAGTACGTATCGGCTTATTATACTTTCCCTCCTTCGCCTTTCTAACCTTCTCTAAAAGTTTCCTAGCCTCTGGAGTAAAATTCCCCCGAAGTAAGTATCTTCTTAGTTTAGATGGAAGTAACTTAGCGAACTCTTCTATATCCATCTTCTGAAGCTCCTCCAGCGTATATCCTCTATATCTAAATTCTCTGTAATATGCTTCCACCGACATACTATATAGAATGATATTCAACACCTTAATAAATCAATTATTAAGATTATAGAGTTTACCTGGCTTGACATAGTATAATTAACCTTGGACTTAAAACCGTGTATTCACTTGATTTATAATCGCCATAGAATTTAATTATCTTAAATCCCGCTTCATTTAGAAACCTTTTTAACTCGATAGGCATATATATCCTTACTACACTAATACGTTGCGAGACCCTTCTTCCAGTACTCTTATCAATGAAAACGCGGTCCATAATCCACCTAGAATTCAATATGTCTATATCATGTTTCTCTAGAATATAGTAGCCTCCAGACTCCAACCAGGTATATCTAGTTGCATCTCTACCCCGTAGTAGGGAGGCATGAAATGCCGAAGAAAACATTCTGAATGGATTAGGGACGTCTATCAATAACAGTCCACTTTTCTTAAGGGCTTTATTCAAATTATTTAGCACCTTAAAATTTTCATCGTCACTGAAATATCCGAATGTAGTGTAGAAAATATATGCTGCATCATATTCATGATCGAATCTCATATTTCTCATATCACATTTTATAATTCTAATTAAATTGTATACGTTAAACTCCCTTACCCTCTCCTCAGCCTTCTTTAGTAGATAGCCGCTGATATCTAGACAAGATATATAATACCCCATTTTAGCGAGATACACAGCATGCCTAGCATACCCACATCCAACATCAAGTATTTTAGATCCTTTAGGAAGATTTAATACATTTGCAATGAACTCGGCCTCCATTTTATTACGATCTTCATCTTCATAAGGCTTATAGGTTTTATAGTAAAGCTCATCGAAATATCCTATAAACCAGTCTTTAGACGACATACGATGATAATAATCCCTAATTTAGCTTAATAAATCATATTTACAATTTAAATTATTCTGACCCTATTCTTTCTTCCTCACTCCACCAAGGCGATAATGGATTCTCGTCTATATAAAGTGCAATCCACTCCCTATCGTTGATTATATAGAATTGTCTAATAAAGTAATGAACCATCTTAGGATAGTAATAGAATTCCCATACAAAACCTTTCTTTACACGCAGTGTCTCCATACCAGTATCTATAAATATCCCGTCTTTAACTATCAATTCGATGATCTCTCCATCTCGAATATATTTACTAACTGAATTAAATACAATATTCCTAACTTCCCTCTCATATTTAACATCAAATTTCATATACAGGCTACGTAATTCCTTGAATTTATTTAATTTAAATTCACCAGCTAATGAAGATAAGGAGTTTATGAGGTCATCAAGAAGCATCAGCCATCACAAGGTTTTCAATATCCCGATACTATTCCTACCTCTTTCTTCTACCTGTACGTCTGGCCCCGAAACTCCCAACCTTCTGCCCAGGTGGAGCATTTCTAGGTACAGTCTTAGGCTTACCTACATGCTGGTGAGCACCGCCGCCATGTGGATGGTCAACTGGATTCATAGCTACGCCCCTCACCCTAGGCCATCTTTTTCCTGCTTTAGCCTTCATCCACTTATACTTTGCTCCAGCCTTTAAAAATGGTTTTTCAATTCTCCCTCCGCCAGCGACTATACCTATCACAGCCCTACAGTTAGGATTTAATATAATGCTTTTTCCAGATGGTAGCCTAACCTCTATACCATCCTCAGATGGGCCGATAACTTGTGCATAAGTCCCTGAAGATCTCGCGAATTTCCCTCCATCACCAGGCCTTCTCTCAACATGTGATATTACAGTACCGGGTGGGATATCTTTAAGCATTCTAATATCTCCTGGTTTAGGATCCCCACTACCATAAATCGTAATCTCCTGACCTATATACATTCCCTCAACCGCATTAATATAAAACTCCCTATTATCAGGGGTAACTAGCCTTGCTATAGGAGCCCCTCTACCAGGATTATGCATTAAATCTACTACCGTGGCTGTTGTAGGCTCTTTAAACTCTGGAATCTTAGCTGGAGCGATCGACCTATGTGTAAGTGCTCTGAACAGTGGGCTATGACCCTTTCTTTGAGCCAGTATGCGTTTACCCATTCACATCACCTCCTAGAGTATACCTAATGCAGTCGCCACTTTGACGGCATCATCAATATTATAAAACGTTACTATAGCCTTTTTCTCGCCTGTAGGAGTAATAAGTATATTAACCTTTTTAACTTTTACTTTAAACTTCTCCTCCACCACCTTTTTAATCCTACTTTTATTAACGTTCCTATCGACAATCAAAGTTATTTTACCTTGCCTCTCAATTAATAAGACACTCTTCTCAGTAACTACAGGATATTTAACAACTTCATAGAATTCATCTACAGTAGCCATTTTATATCACCACATGCTTAATAATAACATCTTTAAACCTCTCTTCAATTATGGGAAAGACGCCCTCAATCCATATGACAAGCCTTCCAGCATGACCTCCTGGAGCAAGATGTATTAAAGATACTTCCCTTGCAGATACTACATCCACCCCCATTATATTCCTAGCTGCTTTAACGATTCCCTTATCATCATTATACACTATTAAAGGACCTACCCTATGTTTTATCCTCCTGCCTCTCCAGGCGGCTTTACCCCCTACAGTCTTAATACTGTTTCTAACTCTCTCGATATCTGGCCATACACCAAGTACTTTAAGTACTTCACGTAGCTCACGCGTCTTATCTATCTCCTCTAACTCGCTAGAGACTATTAATGGAATATTAAGCACTTCATCAATTATATGTCCTCGTTTAGCCACGAGCTCCTTATTACCCGTAGCAGCTATTGCAGATGCAATCGCGAATTTAAGCTCCTTCTTATTGATCTTCTTATGTATCCTCTTTTCAGGGGTAGTTACATGCGGCCTCCTACCTCCCCTAGCCATCGCCACAATAGCGCCTACGCCTCTCAATGGCTGGGTTTTATATCTGGGAATCCTTGCAAGGCCGAGTCCTACACCGAAATATTCCGCGCTTCTATCTCTACCTGCTAATGGGTACCGTCCCTTAGGCTGCAGTCTATGTGTAAATTGATAATGGAATAGTCTCTGGATCAGATCTAGTCTAATAGGTATGTCGAATATAACTGGCTTTTTAATTTTCCCCTTCTCCTCGCCGACAATACTATATACCGGATACTCCATCAAAACCACCTCTATACATTAATATAGGTTATTTTAACTGGAGACAACAGCTCCGGTCTTACAGGCCTTATAGTAAACCTCATTTTTATAAGTCTTTTAGCAGATCCTGGCACAGATCCCTTTAAAATAAGGAATTTACTTTTCAATACACCATATCTGGGGAATGACAGTGGATGGTCGAAGTCTTCAGGGGATTTTATATCTAGTATTTTAATATGGTATATTGTTCTACGGTGGAAACCCATCTGCCCGGCTAATGGGACCGTATATCGAGTTGCAGACGGCTTCCATGGACCTAATGCACCGGGTTTCCTACGAGCTTTCCTCGACTTATGTGACAATAGCTTTATACCCCATCTCTTTACAGGTCCCTGGAACCCCTTACCCTTTGTTACTGCAATTACGTCTATAACGTCACCAGGTTTAAATACGCTATCAACTTCTAAATCCTTACCAAACAATTCTTCAGCGTATTTAAGCTTCTCTTCAATACTGGATTTTCCACCTAGTTGGATCTCGAAGATCTCAGGAGTCTTTTTATGGATTCCGGCTAATATAGGCTGTGTAGATACTAACAACCTTATAAATGAAATCCTCTCAATATTAGATTTAATTTCCTCGAGATTCTTTTCCCAATCACCTGGATTATATGTTGATATACGTCTTTTAATAAAATCTGGAACATCTGGATAATATACTGTTGAGAAAGTTTCAAACCTATTATCTACATAATTTGGAGTATAGGCTACCAATCCAATAACTTTAAGAGGAGGGGTCTCGACGATGGATACCGCCGAGAAGATTTCCTGACCCTTATAAGGGGAATATGGGTATTCATCGATATAATATATGTGTGTCATGCCAGCTTTATATCCTGCGAAGCCAAGCGGCTTTACACCAACTTCATCCATCTCAGGCCAAGTTTTTATAGTAGGGTTTAGAGTACGAGCTCTCTTACGTGGGCTATATGCTAATGATCCCCTCTTAGGCGCGTGCTTTTTTCTCGCACCCATCCTTCCTTCACCTATACTCCATCCCTACTTGCTATAACATTGATTAGAGAGCTTATTAATATATGTTTCATAAATCGATTCTCATATGTTTTAAAAAATCTACTATACTTAATCCTATTAAAGTAGCCTCCTCAATTCTAATTGTCTCAACCTCCTGCTTATACACTAAATTTATCTTATAATCACATAACTTATCCATATCAGCAGAATATGCCTCGAAAATCTCTTTTAAACCATATTCATACGAGCCTAAGATAAGGAGCATACGCTCATAGCCACCCAACTCCTTAATTAACTTATGCCATATAGATCCAATATATTCGCCATATCTAGTTAAACAGATTCTACAGCCGTTATATTTAGTTAAGAAGGATGAAAAACCCATTTTCAGACGCTTTACCTTATAACCAGGGTAAAATCCCAATCCCCTATATTCACCCTTAGATAGCACCCTTCCAATTAAATACTCTGACGTAGCCTTAGTAATCTCTACAACTACAATATTTTGTGGAGGCTTCTCTCTAACTGCAACATACTTATCTAACCCCACGTCAATCAAATATCTATCCTTCTTCCTCCCAATTACAAGGCCGATTCTATATTCTGGAAAATTGAGATTCTTTATTGCGACCCACTTCTTATGTGAATACAGTGTAAGCGGGGGGGCCAGCCCTACATAGGATAATTCAGGCTCTCTTCTAAACAACATCTTTTTAAGATAGGGAGGAGTCGATAGATACCTTAAAATCTTAATTATCTGTCTCTCAACCTCTGGATCATGTGTAATCGGGTCATGATAGATATATATATTTTCTACCCCATATATTCCAGCAGCCCTAGACAAGAATGATAAAACTAGAGTTCTCTGCATTAAAGACTGCAGATTTAATGTGTATGAAGATGGAATCGCTAGATCAACACATGGTTTATCCATCTCCGACAGCCTCTTTAATAATCTTTATCCCACTACTACTACCTATTATATCTGCTCCAGCGGCTATAAGTTCAATAGCTTGTTGATAACTTCTTATACCTCCAGCCGCCTTAATCTTAATCTTAGGATTTAATATCTTTCTAATAAACTTCACATCATCTACCGTAGTTCCCCTAGGTCCATACCCTGTAGAAGTCTTTAAATACTCCGGCATGACCTCGTTAAATATCTCGATAGCCTTTACTATCAAAGGCTTATTCAGTAATGGGATCTCAACTATATATTTAGCAATTAGATTAGGGTAATTACCTCTAATATAATCATTTAAAGTCTTCAGCTCGGCTCTAAAATCATCGATATAACCTTGTACCAAGAGGCTTGTATTTAATACTATATCAACCTCATCTACTCCAATATCATATAAATGATCTATTTCACTGGTCTTGACCCTAGTAAACGTCTCACCATATGGAAAAGCTACCACTGAGACTACACGTATATCAGCATTAAACTTCTCTAAATACTCCTTTAAATAATTTACATTGGTTGGAGATACTACTAAAGCCCTAACATTATACTTAACCCCCTCTTCTATAAACTTATTAAGCTGGTTTAAATCCACCCCAATCCTTAAGAGAGTATGATCTATCTTTGATGCTATATCTATACTCATCAAATACCTTATTCCAAATTTACTTAAATTATTGTTTAATATCCCCTCGGCATCCCCAATATATGTTGAGCGATATAGTTTAACGCCATCTGCTGCGTAACTGGTGCTACCCTAAGTAAATTAACTTCTCTCCACCACCGCTCGACATCCGTCTCTTTAGCATATCCGTATCCACCAAATATCTGCATAGACCAGTATACCGCTTTAATAGCATTCTCAACAGCAATTACTTTAGCCATATTAGCAACATCTCCAACCTCCTTATATGATAATACACGCTTCATAACAGCGTCTCCATTCTTAACATCTTCTGGGGGCTTATGTTTAACGTCGTATAGCCATGCTGCTTTATATGTCAATAACTTAGCCGCCTGCAAGGCTGCATAACTCTCTGCAATCGGATGCTGAAGAGATTGATAGCTCCCAATAGGGTCTTTAAATACTACACGCTCTCTCGAATATTCCACAGCCTTTTTAATAGCTAACTCAGCTGTACCTACCGCTCCGATTGCGAAGCCCATCCTCTCAGGATTCAATATATCAAGTAAGGTATACCAGCCATAATCTATAGGCCCAAGTACATTATCTTCAGGAACCTTTAGATCATTTATACTTACCTCGAAGGTACCTGAATAGTTTATTCCATGCTTAGGGATAAGACTATATTTAATATTTTTATTAGGTAGATCCACTAGAAACAGAGTTATCCCGAGTGTCTTCTTCGGCGCCTTCTCAAGCGGAGTGGTTCTAGTGACTAAAACCATAACTTTAGCCCTGTCTACTCCTGTTATAAATATTTTACTTCCATTAATCACATACTCGTCTCCTTCTTTCACGGCATACGTAGAGATTCTAAATGTATTCGAGCCTGCATTAGGCTCTGTCAAAGCAAGACAACCCTCATACTCCCCCGACGATATTTTAGGTAGATACCTCTCCTTCTGATCTTGAGTCCCATATCTTACAATAGGTAATGCTACGAAAACTTCTGTAATCATTAGATACCAGACACCAGCTAATCCACATCCATATGAGGATAGGTTATCCATGATAGTTAGAAGCTCCTGCATACCCATGCCAGAACCGCCATACTCCTCAGGAATTACAGCGCCTACGAATCCGGCTTCACTAATATCCCTCCAAAAATCCTCAGCAAACTCATGCTTCTCATCTAATTCTCTCCAATATTCAGGAGGATACCTCTCCGCGATACCTCTCGCAGTCTTAGCTATAAGCTCAATCTCTTTCGAAATAGTAAAATCCATATTTTACACCTCATATAATTATGATTTGATTAAATCATAATAATATAAACTTAGTTAATAATCTCTCCTTTACAATAGTATATTAAGGTGTCTATATGAAAGTAGCTATTATAGGTGCGGGAATGACTAGATTTGATAGGCCTAGGAGAGAGCTCCAAGAGGAGATGGTTGCCGAGGCTATGAAGAATATGCTTGAAGATATGCCTAACTTAGAGATAAAGGATATTGACGCAGCTGTATATAGTTACTTTAGTGACCATTTAGAGCAGCAACTCTGTTTCCACTGGATAATCCATGATTACCTAGGCTTATCGGGTAAGCCTGGATATCGTGTAGAGTCTGGTGGTGCAACACCTATAGATGCTTTAATCAACGCATATATGTATATAAAATCGGGGATATTCAAGGTCGTGCTTGCAGCTGGCTGGGAAAAGATGGGAGAAGTCGATACAGCTAAGGTTAACGAGTTTATAGCCATGGCATCTGATACAGACTGGGATTTTATGGTTGGAGGATATTATAATGGATATTATGCTGCTTTAGAAGTTAGGAGGATGCATTTATATGGAGATACGATAGAGGATTTAGCTCTAATAAGTGTTAAGAATCACAATAATGCTACATATAATCCATATGCACAATGGAGGGCTAGGCATGGTACAGGTAAGATTACAGTGGAGGATGTATATAAGTCGAGGTTAATCGCATACCCATATAGGACTATGAATATAGCTGAGATATCTGACGGAGCCGCTGTAATGTTATTGGCTTCGGAGGAAGTAGCTAGGAAATATACCGATACACCCGTATGGATAACTGGAGTAGGATTAGGGAATGACTCTATGAGACCCGGTGACAGAACGGGAAACCCTGCATGGTTAGGCTTATATCCCGAGGATGAAGCAGTATGGCCTGACTATGAGCCTAAGCCACTGACACCATATCCTGAGATGGCTAATTTCGGTGCATTTAGATATGCCGCTGATATGGCATATAAGATGGCTGGGATAGAGAATCCGGTTAAGGACCTTGATCTAGTGGAGATATTTAATCCATACGATGGTGTTGAGATATCTGCGTATGAGGATCTCAGATTCGTTAAGAGAGGAGAGGGTAAGAAGCTTATTAGAGAGGGGGTTACAGAGAGATGGGGTGAACTCCCAGTTAATGTAAGCGGAGGGTTATATGGGCAGGGACACCCCGTTGGAGCGACTTCATTAGGTCAGGCAGTCGTTCTATTTTGGCAGTTGAGGGAAGAGATAAGTAGGAAATGGGGGTCTAGAAACGCCCAGATACAGAATCCTAGACGTGCACTGATACATGGTCACGGTGGTACTGGTTGTCAAGCTGGTGTAGTAATTATGGAGAGGTGAGTAATATGAATCAGGATATTCTAGAGGAGAAGATCCTTGTTGATAAATCTGTATTGAAAGAATGGAAGGAATGGGCTAGAAAGGGAGATATGAGGGTTAAGGGATATAGGATAATCGAGGCGCCTAGAGGAGATAGGATTGACAGGATTAAAAGAGCGAGGTTCATGATTGTCGAGAGACCTCATGGGGTAGTCTATCAACATAGTTTCGGACTCATCTCAAAATTCTATGAAGGCATTGTAGAAGGTAAATTATACGGTACTAAATGTCCTAAATGCGGTCTCGTCTACCTACCACCCCGTGCACACTGCTGGAATCCTAAGTGTAAGCTTCAGGAGACTGAATGGATTGAGATGCCTTTAGAGGGGGTTGTAGTTACGTATACTATAATGGCGTTTGCAGCAACCCCCTTCTTATCAGAACTGCCATTTATTCTAGCATATGTAAAAGTAGGCGACTCAGTTACAGCATTACCTATCCAGCTTAAGGAAATCGATCCAGTCGACGTCCATATAGGGCTCAAGGTTAAAATAAAGTTTAAAGAGAATAGAGTAGGAGATTTAATGGATTTATATGCTGTTCCAGCTGAAAAACCCCATCCACCTCCCCGAAGCAAAGAAGAGATTGAATGGCTTAAGAGTGAACTAGCTAGAGTAGAGGAGTGGGTGAGGAAGAGGTTCCCAGAGAAATTTAAGAAGTAAACCACTCATTAAACACTCCTTTTTATTTTTAACACTTAGTTTAAACATGGTTATAGACCTCAAAATTCTGCTTCAGCTACTTTAGAATTAGTTGATTCTTTAATAAATTTATTATTTTAAATTGTTTAATTGTCTTATAAAAATAATAATTGTGATATATAATATTTGTTTTATGATAAAAAATTTTTCTGAATGTATCTATATTCATATTTTTAACGAGCATAGAGGTTGATCCGAAAGATGATGGGGGGCTATAGTCTTTATCATCGTATTCCTCTTCTCCACCTGGTATTCATTGAATTACTCTTTAATACCTCCTGGCGAGGCTATTTACAATCTTCTTGGAGTCCCTGAGACCAGTTACCCTGTATTAGGGTATCCAGCAACTTTATTGGTTGAGGCGGTATTTAACGGGGTTGTCTACGGATTTATAGCATGGCTTATATTTACTATACTAATGATGGGTAAACATCAGTTAGAAGAGAGGGAGAAGAGAAAACTAAAAAGGGAATTGGAGGAAGCTAAAGAAAGAAGGGAAGCATAATGGGATTACACCAAATTTTTTATATTTTAATGACATTTTAAAAGTGAGAATTCTTAGAAAATGTACCATTTAGCATCTGGTAAATTGAAACATCATATTATATTAGCTTTTAAGTATTATAATTTTTATAAATGGTGGGATGATGCTTAGGAAAATCATCCTATCATTCCTATTAATTACGGTGATAGCGCTTCCTATTATGTCAGTATACGCAAATGCCGTTGTAGAGCAGTATGGACCATTTGAAGGGGAGTTGAAGGGAGTTTATGCATACTACAACTACAAGACTCATGAGAGGTATAAGGAGAGGGGGGTAGACCACTATATAATGTACATTGAGGTGTATAAAGGTGATAAAACAGTAGCTTTATATATTGATGAAGGTGGATTAGAACTTCCGTATCAATATATGAGGAAGAGCCCTAAATCAGTATTGATTAAAGTGAGGTATGAATATGAAGAATATACTGGCGGTGGATATTACGGGGTAGAGACTCCACAGTTATTCTTCATAGCACCCCCACAAGCGACATATTATCATTACTGGAAATATGTTATTACAATTAGAATATCTGGTGAAGATTATAGTAGATGCAAGATAGCATTCTTTTTACTTCATATCCAGATCAATCTATCTACTGGAGAAAAGATTAGAGAAATTTTCAGAGGTACATTTACCGGTGAAAAAACGGAGATTCCCATGGGATAATGACCACTATCGCATCTCCTTTTTACATTTTAGATTAAAGTAGCTAGATTATATATTCAGATAATATACCTTGCTTCTACCTCTAATCTCCATCCTGACTATCCCTTTTTCCTCCAACTCCTTAAGCTTCCTAGAGATCACGCCTCTACTCGCTCTCCCCCTCTTCATTTTAACTGCATTCGTTATTTGAAGAATATTCATGCCGTTAGACTGATACAGTACACGTATAATCCATAGTTTAATATCATCCCCCTCAACAAGCTGATATAACTCTTCCCCACCAGCGATATAATCAACTGCAATATAATAGAGATCTATAAGTTTTCTAATGATTTTAAGGAAATTACCCTCTAAATTAGCGTCAGTCAAATCTTCTTCCAAATCTTTCAGCAATTCCGAAATCCTTTTTAAACGCTCTCTAATATCTTTAAATCCACTCATCTACATTATCCTTAAATAATTTATATAATCTCCTTATTGAAGGCCTCCTGCCAACGACGTCATATTTAATTTTACCTGAGTCTGGAATAGATGCTTCCTCTAAATATTTTTTAGTCTTGTAAACCACGGTATACCACTGAATTGTAATATACAGATAATATACTAAGATTTTAAGAAACACATAGAGCGTCTTAAATATGATCTTAATTATATATAAAAAGATTTTGAGGTATACATATATCCTCAAGATATAGTTCGCTAGAGTCATATACCGTCTATGTTGCATTTAGCTATTTTAGTAAGTCTCTCTTCTCCTACTGCCCACGGCGGAGAGAGCCTTCTCAATAATTGTATTAATATCAATTAACTGTGTCTTAGCTAGTTTAATCGCCTCGTCGGTAGGGACGCCATTATCAACTAAAGCCTTGTAAAATGCTATGAATGCGTCGGCCCTCATCTTAACCTTCTCAGGACTATAAAACTCCTCTAAAATCTCTTTAATAGAATTTAATATACTATCGACTAACTTAGGGAACTCACTACTTATAACCTTAAGAATCTTCTCAACATCCTCCCTCTCCCACTCTCTTTCTCTCCCACCTTCACCATGTCCACCATGCATATACAACACCTCAAGATAATAGAGATATGTCCACTTCAATTAACTCTATAGTACGAAAATGGACAATATCAAAATAGAGACTCCTATAGAAGACGAACATTTGTATTTTAACATAGTTAACTCTTCCAGAATCAACATCTACCAACTCTAAAGTAAATTATTTAAGAAGATCTTAGTAAAGTTACTTAGCTAACTTTAAGATTATACCAATAACTAGAAGTCTAATCCTTAAATGAAACCAAGTCATATAATTTCTCATTAAAAATAACCTAAATAGTATTAGCTATATCAGGTACCAAGAGAATAATTACAATCTCTTGAACCATTTAAAAGAACCTATTTACGCTCTCGGATATTCACTCCATATTCTTGCAAGTTCGTCTCTATCAGGTTCTAATGTATCTAATGTTTCTTCATAGCCTTCTCTTCTGTGAATTAAGACCCGGGGTTTATTCCTTCTAATAACTTTACCTACCACAGAGGATGATATCTTCATATCTCGTAGGATCTTAATAACTTTATCTTCATTCTCGGGTAATACGGATATGATCAACGTCCCGGAACTGATCATCCACAATGGATCAAAATTAAGCTTTTCTGCAAATATTCTAGTCTCGTCTTTCAAAGGCATTTTATCTTCATATACTTCAATATAAGTATTTGATGCATACGCCATTTCTAATAAAGCTTCTGCAACCCCACCTCTAGTAGCGTCATGCATGGCATTAACTAACTTAGCTTCAGCTAATGCCATAGCCTCCTTAACGACACTTATCTCATTAAAATATTTTAATGCATTTACGATTACCTTTTCAGAGACACCCTTCGATAGTAAAATGTCTTTAAAGTCGCTAGCCAATATTGCTGTACCTTCGAGACCTATTCCCTTTGTCACTATAATTGAATCTCCTGGTTTAGCCATCGAAGCAAGTAGTATATCATTATATCTTCCTAATCCCATAGCAGATATAGATACAAGAGGCCTGTTTAATCCATGTGCATATCCAGTATGCCCGCCTATTATAGATACATTTAACTCCTTAGCAGCCTGGTCAATATCACTGGTAATTGTATCCAGCATATCGGGATCCCATTTCTCTGGTAAAAGAATCAGTGACATTATCCATCTAGGTCTAACCCCTGCTGTAGCAATATCATTACATGCAATATGCACCGCTAGCCATCCAATCCTCTTTACAGCTCCTACTATAGGGTCTAAATGTGATACTAAGACCACGTCGTCCTTTATCCACGTTACAGAGACATCTATACCCGGCTTAGACGCTATTAAAACATCCTCCCTAATTTTTCCTAATCTAGTGTAGATATATTTCTCCATTAGATCATGAGGCATCTTACCCATCTAATTCACCTCCAGAATATTTTACTTATTAGGGGATAGAGGGCCAATGTAGATATGATACCTATTAAAGAAACTCCAAACCCCATTGATACAGTTACATATATGCTTAATCCACTTCCAATAATCCACGTTAATATCCCAGGTAAGATCGCTCTATCCCCACCTATATATTTATGAAGAATTAGGATTATGGTTAGGGGAATAAATAAGTCACCTATATAATAGAGGAAATATTCAAACTTCAATAGAAAAACGGGGATTATAGAGAGAAGTAAAATTATAGTTCCATATGATAGAGATAATATACTATATCTAGTTTTAGGAAAAATATTCTGCGTAGAGACCACGGCAGAGTAGATATTAATTAGATTTGTAGTAATCGCGCTTAAAGCTATAAAATATAGGAAAACAGTATTTAAACCAAGGTTTATAGCTACTTCAGTAGGATCCCCTAGATAAGCATTTGCAACTACAGCTGATAAAGCACCTAATCCATATAATAAAATACTTGTTAAAGTATATCCTGACCATGTGCCGATGAGTGACGCGCTATAACTTCGTGAATATCTTGTATAATCTGCGATTAAAGGAGACCATGATATTGCAGTTGCTAAAACTATATCAAGCCCCCATAGAAGACTATCTACGTCCATATTAGACATAAATAGGGAT
>DQXH01000024.1 GCA_011043415.1 Thermoprotei archaeon
GGTACAGATGCAGATTCTGTAATTAAGATAGCCGAGATTGCTAAAAAAACAATGTTTAAACCATTTATAATATCAACTATAGTCGATCCGCAAGGTGGTTATACTACAGCAGCAGGATTAGTAGCTAAGGTAGCTGAGTGCCTAAGAAAATCTTATAATATACACTATAAGGAGGCTAGATATGCTATCGTAGGAGGTGCTGGTAGAGTAGGTAGTAATGCTGCATACTTGTTAGCTAAAGATGGAGCTAATGTTAAAATTATTGATATATTGACTGACTTAGCCGTTAAAAAAGCTGGAGAAATAAATGAGAAGATTGGTGCAGAGCGTGTCAAGGCATTAGAGACTTATCCTAAAAATGATGAAGAGTATATTAAAGTTCTAAGCGATGCAGATGTGATTATAACAACTGGGCCTCCTTCAGTGCAATTGATTTCAAAAAGCATTTTAGAGAAGCTGGAGAATTGTAAAGTAGTCGCTGATGTAAATGCCACTCCCCCTACTGGAATAGAAGGAATTAAACTAGGTAAGGATTGTAAAGAGTTTATAGGGAAAATATATAGTATCGGTCCTTTAGCAATTGGTACATTTAAGAAGGAAGTTCAAAAATCAGTTATTAAAGCAGCATTAGAAGCCCCTCCAGAAGAGAGAGGAATGTTCGAGTTAGATGAAATCTATGCTATCGCTAAAAAAATTATAGGTCTATAAAAACCTTTAATTTTTTATTTTTAAAAAGCCTTTATATTAAATATTCACATATTTTTTAATATGTTAAAAATAATTAACATATTCCAAGAATCTAGTATGAAAGTCTGCACTTTTCTTGCTAGGCTTCTTAAAAGATAGTTATATATTTCTTTAAGCAGTATATGTACATTAATTTTTGATTTAATTATATAAATATGAAGTTAATGATAGTTTTCAGTTGTAAAAATATTTTGGCATGGAGATAATCCCTGCTATAGATATCTTAAATGGGTATGTTGTCCACGCAAAGGGAGGTGAACGGGCGAAATATAAACGATTGAAAAGCTGGTTGACCCAGTTTTCAGATCCATTTGAACTAATCTATAATTTTAAGTTACTTGGGTTTAAAAAGGTATATCTAGCTGATCTGGATAGTATTCTAAAATGTGAAATGAATATAGAATTATATAAAAGGCTTAATCAAATTGTTCCTCTAATGCTTGATATAGGAATAAGAACACTTGATCAAATCTCTGTATTATTTGACGTTCATATCCAAAATATAATTATAGCCACTGAAACTTTACCGAGTCTAAAGTTTGCAAGTGATATATTGAGTATATATTCTCCAGAATATTTTGCAGTTAGTATAGATTTGAAGGCTGGTAAGATATTATCGTCAGTTAAAGAGTTAATTAACTTAAAACCTGAGGAGGCATTAAAATTATTTAAAAGTATAGGCTATCTTAAGGCTTTAGTTATAGATCTGCATAATGTTGGGAGATTTAAGCTTATGGACCCTCTTTTAATAAGGAAATTAGTAGAGACAGGTGTTGATGTAATAATAGGAGGAGGGGTAAAGGATATCAGTGACATATTAAAATTAGATTATCTCGGAGTTAAAGGGGTTTTGGTCGCTTCATCTCTTCATAAAAAAACTCTTACTGTTGATGAATTAAAAGAATATGGCTTTCTTTAGTAAGAATTTCTAATCTAGGTTTTATATCTTTTGCAATTAATATACATATCTTTATACATGCACTCGTTAATCGTCATCTTAGCCTGGTTGGTTGTATCCCCATCAATAAGCTCTATGTCAACTCCTCTCACAAGGGCTGCGGGCGTCATTTCATTTCCCTCTCCCATAACAATATGGGCTGCTGCAGCGATAGAATCGGCTAATGCCATCTGTGTAAATATGATTCTTCTTCCATACAAATCATTATATCCTCTGTAATCCTTAATTGGATTAAATCCATATACATATGCAGCAACAGCGCTTGTGCCTCTTCTTAACGGATAAACTACACTATCTGAAATTATTATACCGACTTTTACTCTATATTTTTCTAGGATAGCGTTAAAAAACTTCTTTGCAACATTTTTTAACGCTGTAAATGGCATTGAAACCATACCTCCTCCTACATTCTTTCTATCTATACTTGCATTCGCCACAACAATATTATCTATTATCGTCGATACAACTCTTTCAACTCCACCTAATATACAATCTGAGTATCTTATAATTAATTCGCCAAACCATGGTTCTATATTATATTCTTCTGCAATTAAATATGCTTCTTTAGAAGGCTTTATACTTTCAGGCTTAATAATCAACCCGTATGCGATAAGTAAAGGCTTTGTTGAAATAACAAGCACATCCTTTTCAAGAGGTTTTTCTGGTAACGAATTTAATATTTTAGATATAGGGTCGTCTCCTCTTTTAATTAAACCAGTTTTAATAGGTATTATCTTCAAAGTCATTTCATTAATTCAATATAATCAATAATTTAAAAAGCATGTTCTTTGAACTTGATTATGGGCAGATGCTATCTTTAGATCATTTTAACATATTTTAATGAGTTAATAATGTTACTCTAGTGTTATATTACAATTACTCTAAGTATACGGCGTTAGTATAAGAGATAATACGTATATATTTTCTTTTAAGCAGAATCAATACTTTAATTTCATCTCTTAAATATCAAATTTAATGTAATTACGTATTTCTTTAAAAGTTAAAAATTATTTTTAGTTGCAAAGGATAATGAAGTACTGAGATGAGTGGCGTTTATGAGATTAGGATCAAGCCTATAGGTGTTGTTAGGAGAAAAGAGGTTGCAACATACTCTCTTGATATTTTAAGAATGAAAGAGGCTTATATAGAAATTTTTAAAGATTATAGAGATGCTATGTATAGAATAGAAGATAATAAGCTACTCTGGATTTTATGGTACTCCCACTTGGCAGAACACCCTAAAAATTTTATAATTTACCCGAGAGGAGACAAAAGAAGAGGGAAGAAGGGAATATTTTCAACAAGAAGCCCCTCACGCCCAAATAATATAATGTTATCCTTAGTGAAGCTTATTAAAAGAATAGATAACATATTGATAGTGAAAGGTATAGATGCATATGACGGGTCTCCTGTAATCGATATAAAACCATATTCAAATGATCTCGATAATCCAGAAAAGGTAATGAATCTTTAAAGGATAAAAAGGTATAATATTTAAGACCTTGTATTTTTTAACATTTATTGATATATGAAGCTTCTAATAAGTGTGGCTAATCTAGAGGAAGCATCAATTGTATTAAAAAATGGATGCGATATTATAGATATAAAGAATCCTAAAGAAGGTTCTTTAGGAGCTAATCATCCAAAGGTTATTAAAGAAATTATTAAGTATGTAGATGGAAGAATTGAGACTAGCGCCACAATAGGAGACTTACCATATCTCCCTGGAACATCTTCATTAGCAGGATTAGGCGCTGCTACGCTAGGAGTAGATTACGTAAAGGCGGGACTATATGGTGTGATAAATTATGAAGATGCATATACACTTGCTAAATGGATTGTATCAGCAGTAAAAGAATATTATCCTAAAACTAAAGTTATAATATGTGGATATGGAGACTATCTTTCTATCAAGTCGGTCAACCTATTATTTCTACCTAAAATAGCCTATAAGGTAGAGGCGGATGGGGTATTAATTGATCTTAAGACTAAATCCAAGAATACAAATATCTTCAGATATCTAGACCCCTCTACTATAAGAAAGATCGTCAAAGAAGTGCATGAATATAATATGATATTTGCATTAGCAGGAGGTTTAAATATAACTCATGTAAATCTTCTTAAGAATCTTAATGTAGATGTTATGGGAGTTAGGAGGGGGGTTCTTCATTTAAATAACTGGCTATATGGCAGTATATCGGGTAAGAAAGTTAGAGAGTTATATGAAAAAGTTCATGCAGACTACTAGTAAGTCTTTATAACTGTGCATATAGTTTTTTCACCATGTAATATCTTCATTAGCCTAAGAGGATATAAACCATTTACAACGTATGTGGATATATTATATCTTCTTGCTAATATAGGATAATATCGATCTATACATGATTCATTATTTGCTAACCAATTTAAATCAACCTCACTTAAAATCTTCCCTCTATCGTATATTCCATCAACATCCTTTATGAGTATCAGTTTAGATGCTTTAATTATAGTTGCTAAATGTAACGCTATAGAGTCGGAAGTTACATCCCATGAATAGGGAAGTATTTCATTCGTTTTCAAAATATTATAAGAAAGTATTATTGGAATATACCTATTCTTCAGTATTCCATCAATATAATCAATATCATCTACAATCTTTGAGTATGGTATTAAGTTATTAAGCAAGTATCCATACTGATCCATACCCAATATAGCCATCCAGTGAGCGTTTTCATCTGAGAGATTAAAAATTTTGTAGTACTTTCGAACTAGATCTGCAAACCCATCTCCACCTGGAACAACTATTATATTAAATTTCTCATGTAAGTTTCCTATAACCTTACATAATTCTTTTAATTTGCGTGGATATTTAATGAGGCTGCCACCTATCTTCAATACGATTCTCATTATACCCCCTTCTTATAGTATTCAATCCCCATAACTGCTAATGCATATGAAGGTAATGCAGCTGACGCATCATATCCTATATACCTCTCTAATTCATAAATATTCTTAAAACCAACTTTTTCAAGAGCTTCTCTACCTAGAAAACTACCTCCGATACCTGCTAGATACGCTTTGTATTCCTTTATATTGAATGTGATATTTCTTATTAATCTTTCTAACCCTTTTATAACCTGCTTCACCTGTTGATTATATATATATTTAGCGATCTCAATTATATCTTCCTCGGTTAAAATATTCAAATCACCGCATATCACCCTAGCTATCCTAGCTAAACACTCTTCATACGATGTTCCCCTACCATCAGGCGTGTCAACAATATACTGCTCCTCACTAATATTTCCTAGAATAAGATTAATATCAGCGGATTGGGCGAAATATTCTGACGATATAGGGATCATCTCATCTTTATATGGTACTTCATGTACTATTGCCGCGAGATTTGTCCTTAACGCCCCTGTATAAACTAGTTCGCCATATCGAAGTTTTTCAAGATCATTTAAGCCTTTTGCATACACAATTCCGTTATGCACAACGATAATTGAAGTTGTAGTGCTTCCTATATCTATGATAATCGCGTTCTTAGCGAGTTTTGATGTAAACCATCCAGTGGCATACCAATTTGCTGACGCCACTTCAATATATTTTCTTCTTGCATCATCTACAGGCAATAACTCTCCACGTACATTCAGCACCTTAATCGCATCTTCAGGAAATATCTTAACTAAAGTATCTAAAATATGGTTTACTCCCTCTTTTTTATCAAAATATATGTCTGATAATTCAGCTGTCATAGTCACTGCGATGATATCATACTTCTTAAATGGTAAATATGATAATGTCTCTCTCAAGGTCGGTAAAAGTCTATTTTTACCTCTTCTCCATATGGGAAAATATCTTGTTATGATTTTCTTATATTTAATCTTTTTCTCGTCAGAAGATACATATGATATTTTAAGATTAGCTCCTCCAATATCTAATCCAAGTGAGTGTATCATCAAAAGTAGTTATCATCTCTCTTTTTAAATAAAGGTTGATAATCTTTAAAAATATATTTGTATAGAGGTTAATCTAGAGTCATAAATGAGTAAAGTAAATTACGGGTTAGGTGGATGGTTAAAAATATACAAATGGATTGTATCGAGGCTGCGTTATAGTTCTTTAAATGATTTTATAGCAACAATTGTATTATCTGTATTAATAATTAGAAAATGGATACATATATCAATAATCAGAAGCTTAATTTTTAATAAAATTGTAATGATATTCGGCGCATCTCCCTCGTTGACGAGTGATATAGAGGCTTTATTATCAAGAGGGGTGCTGAAATGGAGGGAGAATTTTATAATAATTTCCGCAGACGCCGCAACATCTGAGCTTTGTAAATATAAGTTATATCCGGATATTATAGTAACAGATTTGGATGGAGATATAACTAAAATCCTATTATGTCATTTAGTTAAGGCCTCGATAGTTGTAGTTCATGCACATGGAGATAATATTCCCAGTTTAGTTCATTATGTGAAGCTTTTTAATAAGGTTTTTGGAACTACCCAGACAATACCAGTCTATAACGTATATAATTTATATGGGTTTACAGACGGAGATAGAGCAATATACATGGCTTATAGACTAGGTGCCAGAAAAATATATTTGTTTGGTATGCAGTTTAAAGCGAATATAGGGGGATATAGGAAGATTAAAACCGTTTCTAAAGATATAAAAAGATTGAAGCTTCTTATTGGATGGATCCTGTATAAGTTGATAGATAGCGAAAAAATTGTAAATTTATCTGGGATTAATACGCCTAATTTCAACTAGTTTCATTAAACTAAACTGTAATTCTTCATTATAATCCATAATAGCTTTTGCTAGGCAATCATTATATATTACTGTAACGGTTACTGTAAGCATCCTGGATTTAAGCGTTGTATATCCAAATATATTTATATTTTTTTCAACCTCATCCCTTTTAATATGCACTTTAACATCCTTTACATAAGGCTGATTCTTTATACTATCTTCAATTATCCTCTTGACTCTATCTATCATATTGATATTTATCGGCATTCCTATGAACTGATGATAAAGCGCACCCAATTTTATACCCGCTTCAAAAGCGGCGTTTTCACAGGAAGTGGGCATGGATCATCTCCTCCTAAATGATCATAAAAAGTCGGTGAAATATATTTATGGCCATTATTAAATTACTATACTAAATTTTCTTTATAGACATGGTCCATAGTGATGACAGCGCCATGTATATTGGTTTAATTGGCAAATATATTACAAAAAATATTGAGAATATACTTAGTAAAATAGGTTACTCAGACGGTTTACTCGTAGAAAGTATATTAACGACATTTAAAAGTGATGGTTTCCATTCAGCTCCTATAGGTATAAAAAGGTTATCTAACACACTCTTTTCAAAGATCTTTAAAGATACAGATACATATGTGAATTTAATGAAGAAACCATATGCAGTTGCAAATCTACTTGATGATATAGAATTATTCTACATTACTACATTCGATGAGCTGCCTATGGATGAATATGACGAGGTAATATATAAGACAGGCATCAAACCTTTAAGGAATGCAGATCTCATTATAGAGCTTTATTTAGAAGAATACAGTGATTTCAAAGAGTATATCGAGGCGAGATTTAAAATCATCGGGCTTATAATTAGAAGATTAAGACCATGCTACTATACAAGATGTAAACATGCTGTACTAGAGTCTCTAATTCATTCAACTAGAATTCCTATTTTCAAAGAAGTAAATCGCATAGAGTTCGAGAAACTTATGATGCTCATAAATCATTATAGCCAATTAGTAAATAGGATATGTCCGGAGGATCCGTATAAAAGAATTATGCGTGCAATTATCGAGAAACTAAATAGTAATTATTAAGTTAAATTATACTATGTTTATGGAAAATTATGAATTATTATAATAGTTTATTTAACAAATTTAGATGAAAAATTAATAACTAATATTATTTTTTTACTTTCTATAAGATCTCCATAATTATATGTAGAATTTATGTAAACTCTCTATAACAGTTGAAAGAATATTTTAAAGAACTCCGAATTATAGTTAATTTGTAATGAAGGTTCTTATTAAGACACCATCGAGAATACATTTAGGTTTTCTAGATTTAAGGGGTGATTTAGGAAGAATATATGGTAGTGTAGGGTTTGCAATAAAATATCCATATACCCTAATTAGTATTCAAGATAGTGACAAGCTTGAGATTCATTCAGATGATAAAAGAGTGTTTACTTATGTTAAGAATATAATTAATTATTTTAAAATAACTCCTAATTTTAGAGTTGATGTACTGAAGTATATTCCCGCTCATGTAGGTTTGGGATCAGGGACTCAATTATCATTAGCAGTCGCATATGGCATATCTATATATACAGGGGCCCAATACTCTATTGAGGAAGCGGCTAAGATCTTAGGTAGGGGGAAGAGGTCAGGGATAGGTATATATTCATTTAAATATGGAGGTTTCATTGTAGACGGAGGTATTTCTAAAGAGGGGGAACTTCCTCCCCTAATATTTAACTATAAATTTCCAGAAGACTGGGTTATTGTAATAGGGATCCCGAATATTGAGAGGAATATCCATGGTGAATATGAGGTGACTTTATTTAATAAGCTTATAGCTAGATTAAAGAGAGAAAGTCTTGTGCCTTGTGAAGCGTCAAGGATACTTCTTATGAGTATGATACCTGCCTTAATAAAAAAAGATATAGTGAGTTTCGGAGAGGCTATAACGAGATTCGAGGTAGAGGTAGGTAAAATGTTTTCATATGTACAGGGAGGCATATATAGAAGTCCTATTATTCAAAAGGGTATAGAGTTTCTTCTCAGCAATGGAGCATATGGTAGTGGACAAAGCTCTTGGGGGCCAGCCTTTTACGGAATTACAGATAAGGATAACTATCAGAAGATAGCTGATAAGCTCAAGAGTTTCTTAAAATCATATGGTGGCGGAGATATAATAGTTTCCTCTCCAAATAATGAGGGTGCTAAGGCACTTATTCTTGAATAATTATCTGAAGAGTCCTCTTATTAGCTCTTTCTTTGGATGAACTACATAGTCTATAGCAGTTCCATAGGCTTCCTTTATTTTCATCCAATCAATTAGATCTTCAAAATATCCTCCCGCTAATCCACATGCTACTATAGCATATCCCTGCGCTGCTTCCTTAGTGATTTTAGCCCCGTTTAAATAACCAATTTTCCTAACGTAAGCTATTTTTGAAAGTTTTGTACTTAATTCTTCTTCAAATCTCTTAATTCTTGATAATCTTCCCGATAATATAATTTCTCTTGGTTTATTATTGACAGAAGGTAATAATGAATATACATTTTTGATATTACTTTCAATTAGTGCCTGCCAAGCTTCATAACATCTGTTATCAGTATCAATGCATTTCTCTAACTCTCTAGGATCAGTCTTGCTAGAGATTGTAGATGCACCACCTACAAATATATCGCTCTTTTCCCATATCCCTACTAGTTGCACAAGCTCTGCATCCATACTACCTATAGTAAGGAAACCTAAACCTCCTGATGTCCCCCCTACTCCATCGACTATTCTTCCATTATAAACAGCTATAGCCGCATTATATCCAAAGCCTGCTTCTAAGAGTATGAATGATACCTCTGAATAATCTATTTGATATTCTCTCGATTGATCATATACGCCTAAAACTGCTGTTGAAAGCTTATCTGCCGTACCCATATCTATCTTATTAAACTTCCTATATTTTGGGACTGTAGGCATGTGAATTACGCCAGGTATATAGCATACAGGCCATTTTCTTTTTTTCATTTCGATAGCTGATTTAACCATTCCATAGTATACCATAATCCCAATATCTCCTCTTTTTAATGCGTTTTCCAGATCCTTCTTCTTTAATAACAATATATTTGTTAGGTACCAATCCTCGACCTTATCGAAGGGAATATTAGTAAGGTATGTGACAGGCACTCCGTATCCAGATGGTCCTACAATTAAATCGAGAGGAAATAGATCTTCTATACTTTTGAGAAGTATGCCTGGATTTTTAGCTATATCTATCGTATCTATAATTTTTTCATAATATACGTGATCATCCTCTATCCCACATATATCAAAACTTCTTGTTCCAGGATCTATCCCTATAACCTTACACATTTGAATAACTAATTTCTTCTAGCATATATATCCTTTTAATGTTATGTAATATTATTGAAATTCTGTATATTGAGGAAATGAATCGTGAAAATATAAATATTGCGTGGGGAATAACGGGATCTGGCACGTTTCTCCGTGAAACCTTCGAAGTATTTAAAAGAATTAAAAGAGATTTTAATGTAAGAATTACAACTTTTCTTAGTAAAGCCGCGGAAGAAGTTGTTAGAATATATGGGCTTAAAGACGCTCTTGATGTAGTATCTCCTGGTGGATATTATCAGGAAGTAATTACAGAAGTTAATGCTGGTGTTAGCTGCGTATATTCAGGAAGATTTACCTTAGGAAGGTATAAAGCGCTTTTTATAGCTCCCGCTACTTCAAATACAGTAGCGAAAATTATATGTGGGATTTCTGATACAGTCGTTACAACAATAGTTTCTCAGGCGATAAAGGGGGCAGTCCCCGTATATATATTACCGTCAGACGTTTCCGAAGAAACTACAATCCCTTGTTATATAGATAGAAGATCGTGTATAGGATGTATGGAATGTATAGATGTCTGTCCTTATAAAGCGATCTCTCTCGTTGAGTCCCTACCGCGAATAAATTTATTGAAGTGCTATGGGTGTAGAGTATGTGAAGAGATATGCCCGGTGAATGCGATATCCTGTTTTGAAAAAGCTAAAATCAAAATTAGGGATGTAGATAGAGAGAATATTAACAAACTTAAAACATTAGATGGAATTACGGTAATTGAGAAACCGTCATCAATCCTTAAAATAGTCGGTAATATTGTATTAAATAGGTCATTATGAGATATTTACTGGTAACTGGTGAATTAGCGAGGGGATATGTACTTAGATATGCTAAACTATCTGGTGAAAATTTCGACGTTACATCAGTACCATTTCCAGTAGCTGCTCTTTTATCGCCTAAGAATATAATTAACCATTTGAGAAAAATTGATGTTAAAAGATATGATATGATTTTGATACCAGGATTGATAAGGTGGAATGCAAAGATTGTTGAAGATGCGGTAGGTATTCCTACATATAAAGGACCTAAAGACGCTGCTGACCTACCAGTTATAGCAGAATATTTAAAGAAAGGAGGGAAATTATCATATACCAAACCTGCATGTGAATTAGTGGGAATAGAATCTACTAAGGACTTTATAAAAGAATATAATAAATATGTTAAAAAAGATATGGCTGAATTAAAGAAAGGAGAATATATAAAAGTGAGGAACCTGTTTATTTCTAAAAAGCTTCCTATACGTATTATGGCTGAGATAGTAGATGCTCCTAAAAGGACTAAAAATGAGCTTCTAAAAATAGCTTCCCAATATATCAAGAATGGCGCAGATATCATAGATATCGGGATGGTAGCTGGTGAAGACCATTCAAAAGATATTCCATCAATAATTAATGAAATTAGAAGAATAAGTGATGTACCATTAAGTATAGACACATTATCTGAGAATGAGATCATATCGGCTGTGGAGGCTGGTATAGATATTATAGTGAGTCTAGATAGAAGCCTAATTAAGAGTATTCATGATGTTGTTAAGAATAATGTTTGTGTAATAATTCCTTATGACTATTCTGAAAATTATTTCCCAGAAGAGCCTGATGATAGGGTTAGGGAGATGGAGGAAAATATTAGACTAGCGAGGAAATATGGAATTAAAAAGTTTTTAGCTGATTTAATAGTGAACCCGATCCATACTCCAAGTCTACTTAAGTCTATCGTATCATTCTATAAGTTTTCTATCAGAAACCCTGATATCCAGTTATTCGCTGGAATCGGAAATGTAACAGAGTTGATCGACTCCGATAGCCATGGAGTTAATGCATTATTAGTCGGCCTAGCATCTGAATTAGGTGTAAGTATATTGTTAACAACGGAAGCGAGTGATAAGACTCAAGGATCTGTTAAAGAAGTTTCTACTGCTGTAAAGATGATGTATATGGCTAAGAAGAAAAAAGTATATCCCAAGAATCTAGGAATAGATCTATTCGTCATAAAGGAAAAGAGAATGAAGAGATTTGAATATACAGAGTATCCTAAAAATAAGGTTATTACAGTACAGAATAAGACTATACCAGACTATGATAAAGCTGGCTTCTTTAAAATATGGATCGACTGGGATAAAAAGAGGATCTGTGCAATGCATTTCAATTGGAAAGATTTTAGAAATCCTGATGTTGTCATATGTGGATATAGTGCTACAGATATATATCTTGAGATTATAGAGAGAGGGTTGATATCTGAGCATACACATGCTGCTTATATAGGTAAAGAGCTTGAAAAGGCTGAAATAGCTTTGAAAATCAATAGGAGCTATATCCAGGACTCGCCACTATTTTAGATATAACAGTATTATAACCTTTTAAGGCAGTTTCATTATGTAAATTATGTATATGTGTGATGAAAATTTTAACATAAGTAGAGATATAAATTTAAATCCACCTGAATTTACGATACCTATAGATAGAATAGGTGTTTCAAATATTTATCTCCCTTCATTGCACATCAAAATAGGGGATTGGAGTACATCCACAATCGTAAAAGTCAGTGCATATGTGGATCTCCCAAAAACTTATAAAGGGATTCATGCATCGAGAAGCTATGAATCGATTACAGATGTCTTTTCAAATTATATAGGCATGAAGATAAAGATAGAAGACTTTTGTAACGATATATCTAAAAGGTTATTAGTTAGGCATGATTATTCATCGAATTCGGTGGTCTATGCTGAAGCTCCTCTAATATATATTGATAAAACCCCATTAGATAGAGAGAGTTATGAAAGGGCTTATTTACTTGGAAAAGCATATGCAAAAAGAGTTTCTGATAGAATTAAAACGAGAAAGTTCTTAGGTATAAAGGCTGTAGGAATTACGGCATGTCCAAGTGCAAAAAGAAGTATATATATCGAATTTTTGGAGAGACTTTCTCGTTTAGATTCTCAAATATATAAAAACATTGTAAAATATAAGGAGGAGATTGATCAGATTCTTCCTGTAGCGACTCATATGCAAAGAGCATATATAAAGATATTTATGGAGATTCCTGAGAACTATGATGTGAATGCACTTGATCTACTTAAAATCGTGAAAACAGCGGCAAGTTCACCTACATATGAATATCTTAAGAAAGATGATGAAACTCTTGTAATATTAAATGCATTAAATAATCCTAAATTTGTTGAAGACGTAATTAGAGATATAGCAAGAAGCATCATAGAGCGTTATAATGATTTTCCAGATAATACACAATTATATATTAGGGTGAAAAGCATCGAAAGTATTCATCAGCATGATTTATCAGGTACTCTAAAAACTAATTTTATAGAGTTAAGGAAAACATTTAGTTCAAGATCAAGGGATAATGTATAAGGTTAGGATAGTTAAATACATTAGAGAGGCATCAGAGTTAGCACTACTTTTAGAGGTATCTGCTTATCCTAAGCCTGGAAACGTACATAGATTAAAGGATTTTTTAGACACAAGATACGAACATTTTCTAGCTAGTTCAATCGCAATAGGATATTATACTCAGATGGCTGCTATAAGAGGTATGAAAATCAGGGAAGGTTCTATAGGATATCATGATGCTGAGATAGGAAAGCTAATTAAATTAGCGGTTAAAAACATTTTAAGATGGCATAAAGGAGGTAATACTCACTTTGGGGCGTTAACTCTATTTATACCTTTATCAGTTGCGCTAGGAGTTTCGTTATCTAATGACTTGAGTCTCGACTTAGAGACCTTAAAGACCGAGTTTGATAACGTCGTTAAAGCAACTACGGTAAATGATGCATTAGAATTTTATAAAGCAATATTTTTAGTGAGGCCTGGCGGATTGGGGCGTGTAACCGGGTATCCAGATATATATGATAGGAGATCTCTGAATATTATCAGAAGAGAAAATATGACCTTATATAACTTGATGAAAATATCCTCGGAATGGGACATGATTGCTCATGAGTTTGTAAATAAGCTCAAAATTTCAATTGATGATGGATATCCATATATTATAAAAATATATAAAGAGACCAAAGATGTTAATATAGCACTTGTTCATACATTTCTATACCTATTATCAAGACATCCAGACACACTTGTAGCTAAGAAAGTAGGTTTAAAATATTCTTCAGATCCGAGAGAGGCGCTGAAAATTGGTATGAAGGAATCTTTATCCCTCTCAAATAAAGCTGGTTATATATTAAAATTAGGTGGATTATTAAGTCAGAAAGGAAAGAAGGAACTTTATAAACTAGATGATGAATTAGCGGTTAGGAACCTTAACCCAGGATCAACCGCCGATATCTTAGCTACAAGTATATACATAGCATTAATAAAGGGATTTAGATTCTAATCATAGAAATATCGATTATTGATCGAGATTCTTATTGACTAATCGAGGTGATAACCGATAGTTTTCTAATCTTTAAATATAATTATTTAAAACAGTACATTATTTATTAACTTATTAATCTAATATTTAACAATATTATTAATAAATAGTAACACTTTTTGGTAAAAAAGTGTTACCTTTAAAAATTTATTTAAAGGATAATGAAAAAATAATATATCGTGAGGTGTTTTGATGAGTGCTGATATAGATAGAGAAAGAGTTCTTCTTGCAACACATCATGCAGTTACATTTAAACCTGACCTCATGACAAATGATAAGTTAGAGGCTGCTACTAAGGGACATGGTAGTCTTGTATTCGCCGTATTATCAACTGCCAACTCAATAGCTACAGATATATTGTCAGGTTTAAGTCCTGAGCTAACAGATGCAGCAGCACCATATATACAATTGGATATGATTGTTAGAAATGCCGCTGAGGTGTGTATGAGAGCTGGAGCGGAGCCTGCTAACGCGGCACTTATTGTAGCTGCATTAACCTACTTTAGTGGTGCAGCAGCGAGAGCTGGAGTCCCTATGGCTAATAGAAAATTGGGTGCGATGGCGAGAATGGCTACTGGAGCGTGTAGAACAGGGCCGATATCATTAGTTACTAATAAGTTTAGTAATAAGGTATCCGCATTCGCAGCCTATAAAGCAATTTATGAGGCATTATTAGATAAAAAGCTTACTAAAGTTGATGGTACTAAGATACCTCCATTCATAGCTGGAGGAAGCCCGATGGGCCATAGCGCGTTAGGTGAAGATATAGCATTTCCAGAGCTATGTATGAACGCTGCTAAGGTAGGCACTAAAGCGATGATGGATGCTATGGCAGGTGCGGCCATAACGCCATATCCATTATGGCCTGCTTTGATAGCGACTGCTGTGACTATGGAGATCGTACATCCAGACGCTTTTGTTGGAGAGGAGTACGGACCCTTTGGTACAGTCGATTCTGCTTATTTAGCTGGTAAGGGTGCTGTTGAGGCTGCAAAACTTCCAGAAAAGCTCCATATCAGAGGCACTAGGGAGGAGCTTGATACAGCAAAGGTTATAGGAGACATGGGACTGATCTTAAGAGATGTCGGGGGAGTGAGTACACTAGGCTCTATGGCTTTAAATGAGATATTCGCCGGATTTGAAGAGTCTCCAATAATAGTTGGAGGGTTCAGCGGAGGGCCTGTGAACGCTCCTACAGGCCATCTATGCGGGGATTCTGTTCCAGTAATCAGGTTATTATTGAAATATAAAGGAGATGTATACGCGGCTGCAGAAGACGTTAAGAAATATAAGTTTAATTCATTTATCGATCCTGAAATGGCACTATGCGCTACTAATACAGTAGCTAGGAAAGCTGAGGAAGTATGGAGAGGGCCTGTGACTAAAACTTTAATACTTGCTAGTGAGGGGGTTAGAGACAGGGCGATATATAGGAGAGCTGTAAAAGCATATGAGATGATTAAGGCTGGCAAGACTGTTAGCGAGGTTGCTAAAGCATTAGATGATGAGAGGAAAGAGTATGTTGAGAAGAGGGGTTCAGCGTTATTAAGTGCGTTTACAGGAAAGAAGATTGAAGTTAAATTCACAGAAATAAGGCCTCAAGCTAGGAGGCATGATCCATTTACCGAGAAATACTGGGGCTTTGACTCATATGTAAGCTATGATATCTCTATAGATGGTAAACAGTTCCATATTGAGAATATATTTGCGAAGGCTATTCCAGACTTCGTGCTAGAAGGCAAAGGTGTACCAGAAGGGGTCACACCAGAAGAATATGGTTTAGCACTCTTTGCTGGAGCTGTACTGATACAAGAGCTTGCATATATAGGACATACGATCATAAATATAACAATACCAGCTGCAGTAGGTACCATTCTAGGCGTAGATCCTAAAGAGGCCAGCAAACTAGCCGAGAAGGGTGCTTATTTAACATCAGCAATACCAGGAGGTAAGTACGCTGCTAGAGAGGTATCGTTAATAGCTAAGAGGATATATGAGGAACTATCAA
>DQXH01000077.1 GCA_011043415.1 Thermoprotei archaeon
ACATCGAATAACTTATAAAATATCTCTCTACCAGCCTGCCCTATTTTATGTTCACTAATATTCTTCTCAATACTATCGAGTATCGTATAATATCTAGCTAACAATAATTTGTCATGGTATGAAGCTTCTGTTGGTTGCGTATCATCATTGATTGAATAGACATTTTTAATAAATTCCTCTATCGAGTATAGTCTTTCAAGAGCTTTATATCCCTTATCTAGAGACCAATCTGGATCCTCTAATCCATCTGCTAATGTTAGCAATGAAAGCCGCAGTGCATCTGACCCGACGGCTTTTATAGCATTTTCCAGCGAAATATAGTTTCCAGCGCTCTTTGACATAGGTCTCCCATTCAACATTACATACCCATTTACAGTAATGGATCTAGGCCATTTATCAGCGGGAAATAAGGCGACATGATGAAATATATAAAATGTTAAGTGGTTGCCTATGAGATCCTTACCAGATCCTCTTACATCAACCGGATACCAATATAGAAACTCGCTCCTAATCTCATCTAATACGGCTCTATCGATATTTAAAGTTTTACTCAATTCATTTGGATCACCAGATCCATAGAAGATATACTCAAAGAAAGAGTCATCTACCTTATCTACGTTAATAATGCCTTTATTATAGTATTTAGCTATTATATAGAATGCCATATATACGGTGGAGTCTGTTAAAGTCTCTACAATCCAGCCTTTATCAAATGGAAAAGGTGTACCCAAACCAGTCTTCCTCGTACATGGCCAGTCCTCATACCAGTCAATATAATGGTCAAAAAGCTTTTTCGCCTCATCTGGATATATTTTCATGTTATTTAATGCCTCGTAAGCAATCTTCTTCCAAGTTGGATCAGAATATTTTAAATACCATTGGTCTGTAATTATCTTGACAATACATTTCGTTCCACATCTACATACTACTTTCTCAGGAAGATCGTACATTGTCGTGGCTAAACCCTCTTCTAATAATATCGATTTAATAATTTCCTTAGCCTTACTTACGGGCATATTAGATATTGGACCACAGTTCTCCTTCATAACTCCACGGTGATACTCAATTTTATATATTTTCTGGGTGGCTTCATCAGCCTTTTCATAATCTTCCTGAGATTTTATTCCCATTTCCTCTACAATTTCAATAGCAGGATAGTCTCCATATCCCTCGACTTTAATAATGGATAATGGTTTAATTCTAGAGGCCATTTCCTTGATAATCGGGTCTATATTCCTAGAATCGGTTATATCCCTTAATGCAAGGTAGTCATATGGCGCGTGACCCGGGACGCTATAAACAACCCCCGTGACCATATCTGGATCCACGAATCTAGCTGGTAGAATTGGGATATATTTATTTACTAGTGGAGCTTCAGCGAATAGCCCGACTATATAACTTCCCTTAAATTCTTCTATAATTTTCACCGTCTTTAACTGATTCTCGAGTTTAAAAGCAGCTTCTTTACTTATAATCCACTTCTCACTATCTACTTCAGCTACTACATAATCTGCATCTGGATTAACCCATATATTGGTAACACCGTATATCGTCTCCGGCCTAAATGTGCCAGCTACGAGGTAATACTCGGTATCATCTAAGTATAATTTGAATTTAATGAGAGTATACTCTTCGGGCCTTACGCCGACACCCTCAAGTCTATCGTGATCGCCTGTAGGACTTTGGTCGCGAGGACACCACACAGCTGGGTATAAGCCTTTACCGATGTATCCCTTCTTATATAGCTTTCTAATTTGCCACTCTACAAACTTGTTGTAAAGTGGATGTAGACTCGATGTATGGAATTCACGCCTCCAATCAATAGATAATCCATATCTCTTCACCACCTCCCTATTTACATTTGTAAAATATCTAACAAAGAATACAGGATCCTTAAACTTATCAATAAGTTCTTCATCAACTCCATCTAACTCGATTAACCTCTTCCTTACAGATATATCCCCATCTAATAACCTATGTATCGTACCTAGAACTGCTTCCCCCGTCCAATGCCATGCCCATGGATATAATACGTTATAACCCTTCATACGATAATATCTCGCGAGCACATCTAACCTTCCAGACGAATAGGCGTGACCTAAGTGTAACGAACCATTCATATAGGGATATGGGAAGGTTATAAATACCTTATCTCTTCCTTCCTCAGGATCCGCCTCAAATACTCCATCCTCAACCCATTTCCTACTCCAGAAAGACTCTCTATTAGCAACTATTTTAAGATATTCCCTAATCTTATCATTCGGTTCTATGCTCTTCTGCATATTTCATTAACACCTCCTCAATACTCCTTTTATTTACATCACCTACTCCACCGAATCTAGCATACTTATCCTCTCCCCTCCCTCCACCTTTAATAAGATATTTAATAAAGTAATCCATAATATCCTTCGCCGAAACTCCTTTCTTCATATAATTATCGCCTACTCTAATTATCATATTATAGCCGCGTCCAACTTTATTATATCCTACTAAGATATACTCTTTAGACACTTTATCAAGCTCCTCACCCAATATAATTAGATTATCTATATCGTCTCTGAGAATTAACACATTATATGGACCGCACTTCTCAAACTCATTAATGAGTTTATATACTCTATATTTCTGTACTTCACGGATTAATTTAGATATTTTATCACCTAATTCCTCTAAATTATTCACTAATTCAGACACTTTCTCAGGCATAGATTCAAGCGATACAGATAAGCTTTTTCTAGCTCTTTCAACCGCCTCATAATAATCCCAGACATGCTTTACCGCGGAATCCCCAGCTGCATACGTGAATCTAATTACACCATCATGAATCTTCTCAACATTCAAAATCTTAATAAACTGTATTTCACATGTATTCTTAACATGTGTCCCTCCACACGCCTCTACATCCCACCCTGGAATCTCCACGATTCTAATATACTTGCCAGGTACTACACCACCTTGATATATCTTTGGACCGAACCTCTTCTCCGCAACACCTCTCTCCATCGTATATATAGACACATCAATACATTTTGAAATTACCTTATTGGCCTCATACTCAATCATTTTAATTTCATCTAATGTAGGGAGACGGTGATGAGTGACATCTAACCTCGCTTGGTCAACTTCTTTCTCTACACCAGCCTGCCATATATGGCCGCCTAGTATTTTCCTAATAGCTGATAACAGTATGTGTGTAGCGGTATGATGCTTCATTAACTGATAGCGTCTATCCCAATCAATTTTTAACCTTACAGTATCGCCGACACGAAGATCAGAGTCTTCATCTAGATAATGTAAAATAACATCCCCTATAGCCTCAACCTTCTTTACGTGATATGACCTATTATCTGGAGATATTATATAACCAGTATCGTATTTCTGTCCACCTTCACCCGGGTAGAATATTGTGCGGTCGAGTATTACATAGTTTTTATCCTTGTAAATAACCCTGGCATTAGCTTCACTCCAGTAAGGATTAATATAGTATAATTTCTCAGTATATAGCTTCATAGATTTAATTTTATCCTCTAGAGGCTCCCTAAATTCTTCGACCGCCACAGACTGCTTTAGATGCCTCATAGAGACTAATTCAGTAAAGTTCTTAGGAATACCGACTTTAATACCATGTTTAGAAGCTTCCTTTTTAACATACTCAGGTGGAATTCCATATGAGTCATATATTTCTACTAAGGTATCTACATCCCTCCAACCCTTTTTGATATAGGACCTAACGATTTGAGGCACCTTTTTTATAATTTCAAGATATTTCTTATACTCAAATTTTATAATATCAAATAATACATTGTAAATATCTTTAATTTCAGGGTAGTCGGATACCCACTGGTTATATTGGTTATAAAACAAGTCTTCTATTACCGAATATTCTAAGCTCCTTTTTTCAAAGATATTAAATAATTTTCTTATTAACATCCTAGTTAAATACCCTTCCTTAACATTTGAAGGAATCCCACCATCCTTAATTAGAAATAATATAGATTTACTAAAATCAAGGGACTTCATTAGATCTACATACATACTATATTCACTCTCTAACGAAACGTGATCATATCCGTGTTTGACAGCGACTTCATCGATCACGGGCTTTATGGTATCCCATGTAAATTCATGGAGCGACGATATTCCAATTGTAATATCTTTTAATACATAATTAGGAATATCTATATCACCTACCTTGAGAATCCATTTATATACATCTGGATAAATGACCTCGAAGGCTGTTGGAGAGCCTGACGAGAGCCACGTCCATCTCTCTATCCCATATCCAGTGTCCACAGTCCAGATAGGTGTTTCACTTAAACTGCCATCGGGGTTGATTTTATACATCATAAATACTAATGTAGATACTTCTAAACCTCCTATAATACCCTCGACATCAGGACCAGCGTTGCCGCCACCGACCCAGAAATGCTCCTTATATGTAATTAGATCTTCTGGAATACCCAGCTCCCTAGTCGCGAATTCATGATGGTATGCGATAGTTTCATTCTTCCAGTAAATAAACTTATTTTCCAGCTTTTTATTGAATACATGTGCACCCCCCATCTCAAATATGGTTAAATGCCTCCCAGATGTAAATCCTACTTTATCAATGTCTTCAAACCTTAGACATGGCTGACTAATTACAAGTGGGTTAGCAGGGGGTTCAGATATACCTGAAGTAACATATGGCTGGAAATCCGCTATAGATGCTATTGTTACAAGTAAGTCATCCCTCCATCTCGCGACGACTGGATATGGATTAATGATCTCATGCCCTCTCTTCTCGAAGAATTTTAGAAAGGTATTACGCATCTCCCTTAACGAGTATCTACGTCTTGTGGGAGGATTATTAATAAAAGTATATAACTTGCAGGGTGCTTCCCCACAATTCTCCTCTTCAAAACCCCAGAAGTATGAGCCGCAGCTTTTACACTTAATTCTTTTATACCCGTGTTCCCTCATAAATTCAATTGAAAACTCGACATCTCTAATCTTGTACATCTATTGAACACCTAAAGCCTTATAATATAATATGGGGTTTAAATAGCTAAAATAACTTAATATCTCTTTTAAACAATTAAATAGTCTACTTATTATCTTAATCTACTTTAATCCCAGTAAGGTAAATATTGAATGTGGATTTAATCCATTCACTTATGAATTAGCCGAATAATGCACTTAAACCTTCGAATGCCTCTTCCTCCTTCTCCTCCTCTTCCTTCTTCTTTTCCTCCTCCTTAGGCTTCTCCTCCTTCTCTTCTGCAGGAGCAGGTGCAGGAGCTGGTGCAGGTGCAGCAGGCATCGCTACAGCCTTTTCAATAACTTCCTTAATGTTAATCTTCTTTATTGTAGATACTAGACTTTTAACCTGGGCTTCATCTACATCGTCGCCGATAGCCTTAAAGATCTTATTAAGATTTTCCTCATTAATCTCCTTACCTGCTTCATATAGTAATAGAGCTGCATAAATATATTTCAAACTCCACCACCTCAATTATTCTTCAAATCATATCATCATTAATTAATATATAAATTTTGCTTATGCCGAAGACAGTGACCCCTTTAAATTCTTAGCTATCCTAACGGCCTTAGAGATTATATGAGCTATCGTATATTCTGTCGGGTATCCAGACTCGATGGATAAGTTAAATGCATTCAAATATGCTTTAGTAATTAGAACTGGAAGAATGATCTCAGATGGATAACTAATCTCAACTCCCAACTTAAATGCATTCGAAACAGCATCTTCAAATTTATGGACATATTCTTCTATATTTGGCAACAGCAACTCCCTTGGAATAAGGAGCTTATCTTTAAAGTCGTATGCAAATCTGATATTTACTTTAGACTTAATCGGTTTAATACCTAATTTAGATAGGATATTCGCTAGATTAGGACTTATTCTATCACCTTTTTTAGCGGCTAATGTATCCTTCACAATATATATGGCTCCAGCGACAATCTTTGTAGGGATACTTAATGACGAGAATAATCCTATAATCGGTCCCGGCGGAAGCCCTGTATTTCCTTCGGGGATGACGATATCTATTGGAGCTATATCACCAGGAGAAGCCTCTAGATCCATCTCAAATTTATCTAATTCATATGCAATATCAAATGGATCGTTATTAGTGAATATGAATAAGACTTGTCCATGTAAATTCTCCTTTAATACATCAACTACATCTGGATATATTCTTTCTAATGCCTTTAAAAATACGCCTTTCTTACCACCTTTTATTATAAAACCTAGTTCCTTCTCTAGAAGACGCACTTCACTCAACATATTAGCTCTTAATCTATATGCATCGATAATTATTAGATATCTATGTTTTTTAATTAGATCCTCGAATAACTTACGCATCAACTCTTTACGTTCCCTAGGCCTAAGTGTTTTTATAGACATTTTTAAATCACCCTCACTGATGGACCCATTGTAGTTTTAACATATATCCTTTTTATATATGCCTTCTCAGGCAATTTAGATTCAATATTCTTAATAACTGTCAATGCATTTTCAGCTAGTTTATCGTCATCCATATCCTCAGTCCCTATACTGACCCCGACCATAGGGTTGTTTCTAACATTTACAAACACTGAAGACCTCAATTCATCAACAAGTTTCTTAATGTCGGTTGCTGGTGTTATTATCTGGGGCATCTTACCCCTTGGACCTAATGCAAATCCCATAATCTTTCCGACTAAAGCCATTAACTTAGGTTCAGCGAGGAAAAAGTCAAATTTTTTAGCGATTTTTCTAATCTCCCTCTTCAACCCACTCAATCCACTTAAATCCTTCCCACTGAAAACATGGTCCACCCCAGCTTCTTTAGCCTTTTCAGCCATCACCCCATCTGCAAACACGGCTATAAGCTTCTTTTTCTTTGGTGGATACGGTAGTTTAATCGTAGTCCTAATCCTATTTTCGGGCTTCTTTAGATCTAGTCCCTCGATGGCTATAATCAATTCAATAGACTGCGTAAAATTTCTTTTCTTACTCTTTTCCTTAGCCTCCTTAATTGCCTCAGCTAGTTTCTCTACAGTTATCTCAATACTTAGTATTTTGCTCACTGCAAACACCTAGGTCATTCACTACTATATATTTTACTATCATATAAACCTTCTTTAATTTCCTTATTCACCAGCTTAGGATTTTTACCATCTACCGTGACCCCCATACTCACACACGTACCGATGACCTGTAGAACAACGCTCTTTAAATTATCTAACTTGAGTTTTTGATTAATTATTTTACTTATCTTTAAGACTTGCTCAAATGTAAGGTTACCGACGAACTCTCTACCAGGCATGGACGAGCCCTTCTCTATACCAGCTTCCTTTGCAATTAATGCAGATACTGTAGGTATGCCGACCTCGACCTCAAACTCTTTAGTCTCTGGATCAACTAGTACTTTAACTGGTACCCTCATTCCCCTGAAATCCTTTGTAAGTTCATTGATTTTATCTACAATTAATTTCACGTTTACTCCTAGGGGGCCTAATGCAGGGCCTATTGGAGGCCCTGCAGTCGCTTCACCACCACTAACTAAAAACTCGAATGCTTGTTTCTTCCCCATATAACTACACCTCATCCAGTCTCGATCTTCTTCAAGTTATCTTTAGGTATTACAATTGGAATAGGTGATATTGACGCACCCTGAAGCTGAATAACAACCTCATTTTCACTCCGAATATTTATAACCTTAGCGGTCATGCCTTTAAATGGTCCTGCGACGATCTCAACTAAATCACCTATATTCAAGACGATCTCCTTTTCTGTAATCAGGAGTTGTTCAATTTCCTTTACGTCTACAATGCCAGGTAGAATACGTTTAAAATATTTTATACCCTCAAAGGCGTTTAATACATCACTATAACTATCCGCCTCTACAATAAGCATCCCCTTACTTCCAGGTGGGATTAAAATCGACTTCACCTTAATTGCTCCATTTGAATTCCTGACTCTGACTTCAGCTATCTTAGCGATACTCTCCTCCTGACCTCCAGTTACCTTCACCAAGAAGAATTTAGGCTTTCCTTCCAATGCCATTCCATCACCTCACTATAAATAGTCCAAATACAATCCATATTACGAAGCCGATAGTGCCTAATAACGTTAATCCAATGAATATCAACTTTGTATATTCCCAAAACTCTCTTAGGCCAGGCTTTCTAATCAATTTAAATAGATTTATATACTTCCTAAGCATTCTACCACCGTCTAAACTTCTATTATCCACATCCTTATAACTATATTTCAACCACTTAACATTTATAAAAATATTTAATTCTCTATCTCTTTATTACCTCAAATCCATATTCACTCAAGAAACTCCTCAACCACTGTCTCACGCCACCTTTAATACTCTTCCAATCTAATATAGCGGTTTTGCTATCATCACTTAGTTTAAAAGCCTTTAAAATAATATCAGGTTTAATACCATGATTCAATACGTATTTAGAGAAGATATGGCCTATAGCATACTCCTCTTCTAACATTATTTTAGTAAATAAGGGGGCATAATGAGGGCCTCCAAATCCTACAGCTGGCTTATATCCACGTATATTTTTTAATGCATTTAATACAGAGTCTACCACAGTATTAGTAGCTTCCAAATCATTCCACTGCTTAATAGTTGAACCTACTTCGACAAAGACGACTTTAGACTTTACTTCAGTTGGACCATGGTGCGTCACCTCCATCCTGACATCATATTTTAGTCCACGCTCATCCCTAAGAATACTCATCCATTTCAGGATAGATTTCATGAGACTCGGGTTGCTTTTGGCAAGGCTATATGGCTTCCCACCGTATGATGCGTCTTCAAGAGGATTTCCAGTTACATGAACGGAAAGTGTAGGATATTCTTTAATTGAACTATGCCTAGACAGGAATATTATAGTGTCTATATTATATGGTATCTTTGAATCTATGTAATCGGTGTATATTATATCTTGATCTACGGCTGCGAGGCCGTATTCACCGCACTTCCTTATATATAATCCATTGAAATCATGGCCTTCGTCAAATCTCAATCTACTCATTAAATAATTAGCCATATTAACCCCGGCGGGGTCCTTTAAACTATATAAAAAAAGGTATCTTATAGTTAATCCACCATCCATAGAAGTATCGCCTTCTGCATATGGAGTCTATTCTCAGCCTGGTCATATACAATTGAATACTTTGAATCTATGACTTCATCTGTAACTTCTTCACCACGGTGGGCCGGTAGACAATGCATGAATACAACATCTTCATTACCAGCGGATTCTATTAACTTCATATTCACCTGATAACGTGGGAGAAACACTCTTCTTCTCTCCTCAGCCTCAGCCTCCTGACCCATCGATACAAATGTGTCTGTATATATTACATCGACCCCCTTAACAGCCTCGTGGGGATCCCTATATAATTTTATTTTAGCCCCTGACTCTAAAGAGAACTTCTTTGCATAGTCCAGGTATATTTTCGAAGGCTCATAACCTTCTGGAGTCGCTATATTAAACTCGATTCCCAATTTAGAAGCACCCATTAATAGCGAATTAGCGACATTATTGCCGTCGCCGACATACGCTACTTTAATGCCCTTTAACTTACCAAAATGTTCATATATGGTGTAATAATCTGAAAGTGCCTGCACAGGATGTGCCAAGTCTGAGAGACCGTTTATCACAGGGATATCCGCATATTTAGCGAATTCTTCGAGGCTACTGTGACTATATACTCTAGCCATGAGAATATCTACATATCTACTTAATACCTTGGCTGTATCCTTTATACTCTCTCCTCTACTCATCTGGAGAGTCTGAGTAGGTAGATATATTGCATGCCCACCCAATTCATACATAGCCACTTCAAACGACACCCTAGTCCTCGTAGAAGGTTTCTCGAAGATCATACCTAAGACATATCCTCTAAGAGAGTCTGAAACATCTATTCTACCAGACTTTATGCCATCGGTTAGAAATATTAGACGCCAAATATCTTCGGGGAGGATATCAATAAGCCATAGAAGATCCTTCTTCATTTAATCACCTATTAAGGTATTTACAAGGTAGTTTATATCAAATTTAACAAGATCCTCATACCTCTGTCCAACACCTAGAAAATATATTGGTTTTCTATATAAATGAGATACTGTTATTAGCGCCCCTCCCTTCACATCCGCATCTATTTTAGTAAATATTACCCCATCGAAACCAACCTTCTCCATAAACATTTTAGACTGATAATACACGTCATTTCCAGCCAAGGCATCAAGAACTAATATTTTTATTGTTGGGTTAATGACACGGTTAATTTTCCTCAGTTCCTCCATCAAATTTACATCAACATGCATTCTCCCAGCAGTATCTATTAACACAACATCATATTTTTTAGTCTCAGCATATTTCAATGCGTCGTAACCCACTGCAGCAGGATCTGCCCCATACTCATACTTAAAAACAGGTATTCCCAGTCTTTCTCCATGCTCGATAAGCTGTTCTATAGCTCCAGCCCTGTATGTATCTGAACATGCGAGTAATACCCTATCCCCCCTATTCTTATGTAGATAAGCAAGCTTAGCTATAGTTGTAGTCTTACCTACGCCGTTAAATCCGATAAATAATACAGAATATGGTGGTGAGCCCCTTGAAGAAAGGTCAGCGAAGTAGTCTCTCTGTGCAGATATACTCATTAAATCAATTATATATTCTTTTAGTGAATCCTTTAATATATCTATTGCTTCTAGAGACCTATCATACTTTACATGAAGTAATTTAGATCTGATCCTACTGATAATATCCTCAGCCACCTCATAGGATACATCGTTCTCCACTAAAAAAAGTAGAAGCTCATCCTTTAACTCTTCAAACGTCTTTAAATCGATCTCTTTATACCTTATTTTATCAATAATCTTTCTGAACCCTTCTCTAAATTTATTAAACATCACCGTTTACCCTGGATACGCATATATAGCTCAGATATTTCGACCGATATCTCTTCATACTTATTTTTTAAATCGGTTAACGCTTTATTCCTCTCACTGAGTGCTCTCTCCAAATCCGATACCATCTTTTCAAGATGTTCCCTAGCCTCCTCAACAGATTTTATTAGATATATGTTTGCACCCACATGAATATAAAACTCTCTTTTAATAGGGAGATTAGTTTTAACATATAATCCTCCGCCAATCGGTATTAATGTATCTATAGAATCATCCTTAATTTTTTCATATGCAGTTAAGAAACTTATCGCCGCTTTCCTCTCGTCGATCGCCCTCTGCAGCAATAAAATTTCTCCATAAACAGCCTCGATAGCTTGGCTTATTAATCTCTGCTCGGATATCAGCTGATACAACTTATCCTCAACCGTAGACATCAAACCACCTAATTTAACCTAAAATCTGATAATTAATTTATATAATTTAATTTTAGATAAGTTTATTGTTGTTTCTCTATAATTCTTTTCGCTTCTCTATTGTGTGTATTAATAAGTTTTTATATTTCTGTATTTTGATGGATGAAGCTGTATATCGTTTATAGGATTATAATGATTCGAATACGGCAGATAATAGCATCAATTCCTTACCACTAGAGTCTTCCCCAACTACTATACCATTATCATTTAGAACTACACCTAATGAAACTAATTCAACCCCGTTATTTACAGTACTTTCGTATAACTTGATTTTAAGCACGTCCTCGATAAGCTGTTTTTCATCCTTCTTTATCGATGGAGAGGATATCCCAAATTTATTGTTTACAGCGGCTAACGAGCCTACATAGCTAAATCTCCCTATTGTAGATGATACCACCTCCACATCCAAGACATCACTCACAATTTTTCGAATACTTTTAGGGAGGATTGGTGAGGATATCGCTCCTCTATCATTTACAAGTATTATATTGCCTAATGCAGTATATTTTACGTCTACGACTGTAAAGTTCACATCCAACTCCTTAAGTTTATTAGCTAAATCATCTAATGCATAGGGTTCAAATAACGATGTTACTATAACTCCATTTCTATTAGCTACTATAAATGGTGAAGTGATTAACGTATCTACAAGATATACTGGGATGGGTGTAACTTTCAACTCCTCATGAACCAGATTTATCTTCCTCTTTATAATATTAGCATGGTATATGAAGAATTTATTTGTAGACTTGAAATATAAGCCGATATTCGCTGATCCAAATACCTTTAACCTAAGCATGGGTCTTATTCCTTAGGAGGCAATACCCATACAGTATCATCCTTCGTTAAAACGACCCTAACCTTAATTCTTCGAGGAGGGTTTCTAATGCCATCCTTCCATAACTCCTCATTCACATCAGTGGAGATCTTTACATTAGGATTCTTCATATGCCTGGCTATAAACTGTCTCAGAAATCTAACGGCCTTCTTAGTCCTATGTAACCCACGTCCCCTAGATCTCACCTTCCATAATGGAACGATATATATTCTTTCTAATACTATATCTTCCTCTGCAATAGGTTCCTCTACAGTCTCTCTAGTTTTACTCTCTTCCTCCGACATCCAGCATCACCTAGTCAAAGAAGCCCTCTTTAGTCTTTAACTTTAGTTTAGTACGTCTCCAATGTCTTCTCTTAGGATGAGTCCTAAATCGCCCCATAGTCTTCGCAACTACCCATATAGGTACACTTCTATTTGACTTGGTAGCGTGACCCAACCTCAATTTAAATGCTAATTGCTTGTATCTGGCCATTACTCAACCCTCCATATTATTTATATGTAAAAACAGACTCAATATATAATTCATTCCTATTTATTAACCATATGCCTCATACCAAGGCTTTATATCAAGTTGTCTTCTAATCTTAGCCGCCAATTTATCTAGTAGTGACCTTCCTTTAGACGTGAGAATACGTCCATCCTTTGTTTTAGTTACTAACCCAGCAGCCTCAAGCTGCTGAAGAATCTTCCGGATAATACTTCCTCCTCCTTTATAGAAATGCTCTGGTTTAACCCCTTTATCCTTTCTTCCTCCATACATACTCCTCAAATCCTCGATACTTAATGGACCATGGAGATACAGTTTCCTTAAAATTGATGCTGCTCTGATATACCACCAGTCTGGGTTATCGGGTGGCCTCTGACGAGAAGGACCCGTCTTTACATAGAAAGCCCATTCAGGAGGTTTAACTTCTTTGATATTCTCCTTTATATATTTAGTCAGCTCATCTATGAATATATCAGCTGGAACGTCCTTAACACTGACCATTGGTATACACCCAACTACATATCTAAATATCTTATATCTTGTATAATTAACTCATAAATAATATTTAAGTATGAGGGTTCAGATGGACTGCCTACAATCATATCACTATTCTAATTGCTCCGGCTCATCATCACCCCTAGAAATATTATTTTACTCCAGAATTTTATAGTAAAAATTAATGATTATCCGCCAGAGACGTATTTCCAAATCTTATCACCTTTATAGTGTAAATTCTTAATTACCTTCCCCCTTTCACTAATATCTGTAGAGTTTATTAGAGCCTTACCTACCGCGATAGGAACATCTACATCCTCAAGAAATATAACTACGTAATCGTCTTTAGAGAAGGGGTCATGATCCCTAATGCCTGGAGCCATTATATCTGCACCGTTTGTAATTGGTTTAACCGCACCTCGATCGACATAAACACGTTTAAACCCAGAGAAATATGCAATCGATCCTATAAAAGGTATTATCTCTCCATGTATCATAACCGCAATTACCTTATTGTTACCATCGTAAACAACTTCTAAATCCTTCTTTAAAATTCTCGAGTAAGCTCCCTTCAAACTAAAGTCGGTAACCCTCTTAAATCCGGCTTTTTCGAGTAAAGCCAATATTTGTTTAAACTCCTTCTTACTTAATTGTCTACGCATATCAACCCCAATCAACACATAAACAATAGAAAAAATAAAAATACAACACGTAGATAATAATCTATATTGATAAAGTTACTGGGGCCGTAGCTCAGCCTGGGAGAGCGTCCGACTAAAGTGGGCGAAGCTGAAGACCCTCCCAGGTAGAGGGGTAAAGACCGGAAAGTCGTGGGTTCAAATCCCACCGGCCCCATACAGAAATAGTTTATCCAATTTTTAATAAGGAGATTAGCTGGCTATAGTCTATATGCTCTGATTCTAAGGTTTTATATTAGGAAACAAATACCTCTAATATTGTAGTATTATAAATATCTAAAACTTATGAACGTTCTTCAAAATGTTTTCCTGTAGATGTTAGAGAATAATTATTTTATCATAAATCATGAAGAAAGAGTTACATTATCTGATGTATTAAATTGCTTCACTAAGGACTCTAAATTATATTTATCTGAAAAGACTGGAGAATGGGTAGATGGTAATAGATCGATTATATTAGAGTCTATTAGAAAAGGTAAGGTTATATAGCGTTAACGCCGACTGGCTTACTGAGAGTAGTAGAGGGAGACTAGGTATAGAGTTAGGTGTAGTGTCTGCAGACCATCTCATCCATACTCCTATGGATGTGACTAATGAGATAGCTAGGAAAGGGATTATAGGAGTCTTACTGCCTACGACTCTATTCTACTATCTCGGGAGATATGCGAACACCCGTGAGATAATTAGGAGGGGAGTCCCGGTGGCTTTGGGGACTGATTTAAGCGCTGCTAACATAAGTGAGTCTATGCAGATGATGATGATGACTATAGCCAGTCTACAGATGAAGATGACCCCGGCTGAGGTGTTTACAGCGGCTACGATAAATGCGGCTTATGCCGTTGAGAAGCAGGGTGAAGTAGGTAGTATTGAAGAGGTAGGGAGACTGATATAATTATATTGGATATACCGAATCACAAATACATTCCATACCACTATGGAATCAACCACGTTTAGACTGTATTTAAGAATGGCGTGATAGTCGTTGAAGACGGTAGGCTAGTTAGGGAAAAGCTTCCAGACATATAAAATTCAGTTAAAAAATAAAATTACTTAACTATAAAATAGAGTCTAGAGAAGGGGGCCCGTCGTCTAGTGGTAGGACGCCGCCCTCGCAAGGCGGAGGTCCCGGGTTCAATTCCCGGCGGGTCCACCAAATTAAAACAATTATCCTACTTAAACACGGTAAGCCTCCCTATAAATCTCATATAATTCCATTAAGTCTTTAACCGGATTCATTGAGTAGTCTACCCTCAAATCAAGCAGCTTATCATACCCCTTGAATATGGGGTGATCGCCATAAATCAATATAGCTGAACTCCTATCCCCCCTAGCATCTCCCCCGGCTCTAGAGCCTGCCTCCAAAGCCTTCAAAATCCTATCCTCAAGACTCGAAAACCTATTACATGCAGATAACATACTTGATAACACATCATCAGAAGACAGTAGATTACCTATACACATACAGTCACCCCTATATAATCCTCCCCTCACCATAGGAACATATTCACCAGTATACATTGCAACACCATATCCAGCCGTCAATACACCGACCTGCCTATACCTCGGATCAGGATCCCCAGCCAACGCCCTATCCAGAGCCTCCTCAGCATCATAACCCCTATCCAAATACTCCAATATATAACGTGAAAGAAGAGGGTTAGTATAACCCTGCGTAACAACGACACCCAATCCTCCCCTACCCAGAGGAACCCTCGACCCAACAGCAACAGAACCACTAACCACACCCACACCAAACCTACCACTACCCCCATCAAAAACCAAAACCGAATACGTCATACAAAAAATAAATATAACACAAATTAGGAAAA
>DQXH01000094.1 GCA_011043415.1 Thermoprotei archaeon
AGTGAGTATGTTGGTATGAATCCATTTGGATATTTAGCCTTAAATCCATATTGTTTAGCCATTAATCTAATATACTCCATAAATTTACTCGTCTTAAATAATACTAGCATGGCACCCATTCTACTAGGTGAATCCACATATACCGGTGTATGATGGAATATAGGTGTATCATCCAAACCAAGTCTCAATTTATTATTAAAATCCCTTATTAGTAATACCCCAATCTTCTTAACCCAGCCAGGAATATTATTACCAAACACTATAATATTCAAGTCACTCTTACCAGGTGTATATTTAATATCAAGTCCAGTAGATCCAAAATAGAATACCTTAAATACCCCGGGCATACCCTCCATAATCTCTTATACTCACTCTTAAAGTATCTAATCCTTTCGTGGATTTTTCATCTATTAAACTAATTAATATAGCATTCTAAAAATGCTTTCTAGTACATTAAATTATATATAGAGGATGAATATAAGCCTAAATTAATCGATTCTATAGCTATAATTCAGATTTAGTTAAATAATATGTTTAGATATGGTTGAAAAAATAGAATATCTATTTTCCTAATGCAAATCTCTTATAAAAATTTATATATTGTAATATTGATTTTTAATTTATTTTCAGCTTAATTCGTCTTTATATATACATATATATATACAATAAAATACTTAAGGCGAGTATATTTTTACTATATATATTAATATGAACTATATCATCCAGAAATATCGAAGGTCATCTTATATAATATAATGATGATTAGTGTGAAGGGAGAGGATGGTAAGCCTATTCTAGGCTTTAATCAAGAGTTTATAGATGAATTAATTGAGTTAGGTGGAGAGGATCTATTAATATGTTATCAGTGTGGATCTTGTACAGCTATATGTCCGTTATCAGAGGTATTTAACATTAGCTTTAGGAAGACTATTAAATATGCCCAGCTCGGGCTGGAGGAGAAGCTTCTCAAGGATACTACTCCATGGCTCTGCTATGCCTGTGGAGAGTGCTCGGATACGTGTCCTAGAAATGCTAAGCCTACGAATATCTTAGCGGCAATCAGGAGATACCTTACTATAAAGTATGACTGGACCGGATTATCTAGGGCGCTATACTTCTCTAAGAAGGCTGAGGTGGCCGGCATATCTATATTAGCTGCATTGACTGGATTGATAATCTACCTATTCCATGGCCCAATGGTTCTTGAGAGGGTGGAACTGGAGACATTTGCACCGATACATATTGTAGAGCCTGCCGGGATAATCACGCTACTAGTCTTAGCAGGCTTCCTATTGAGTAACATATACAGGATGTATAAATTTATAATGTCTGACGCTTATCCAGGAGTTAAGATACCTCTTAGCATGTATATCAAGGAGTTTATAAAGATAATTCCTACACACTTCCTTACCCAGCGTTTGATGAATAAGTGTAGGGAGAGGAAGAGCTACTGGTATACACACCTACTAATATTCTATGGATATGCACTTGCATTCATATTATTCGCGGTTGTATTGAGGTATACACAGACGAACCTGCCATTCCTATTCGTAGATCCAGTGAGTATATTCGGTATACTATCATTCATATTCCTACTTATTGGAAGCTCTCTAGCTATATATGGTAGGATTAGGAAGACCCAGCCTATATGGAGCTTCTCACACTCAACCGACTGGATGTTCATAACACTCCTACTCCTAGTCTCACTAACAGGCTTATTAACAGGTATATTTAGGACTATAAACTGGCCTCTCCCCACCTATATAATATACTCGATACACCTCATGCTTGTAGTACCATTCCTAGCGCTTGAGGTCCCATTCGCAAAATGGTCTCACCTAGCCTATAGGCCATTCGCTATATATTTCCATAGGCTTAGAGAGTTGACCTATGAATTGGCTCCCGTTAAGGAAGCTAGGCGTGAGCTTATTGCACAACCTATTACCGGAGGAGGTGGTTGAGATGGTTAAACCCGTCTTAGTTATTGGAGGGGGTATAGCGGGTATTCAGGCGTCTCTGGACCTGGCTGAACAGAATATACCGGTCTATCTAGTCGATAAATCACCTAGTATAGGGGGTAAGATGGCTCAGCTAGATAAGACTTTCCCAACCCTAGACTGTGCATCATGTATATTAACTCCTAAGATGTCCGCTGTATTGAGGAATAAGAATATTAAGTTGATTATGTATTCGGAGGTTCAGGAGGTTAAGGGTAGGGCTGGCGAGTTTAAGGTTAAGATTCTTAAGAAGCCTACATACGTGGATTGGGATAAGTGTACGGGATGTGGATCATGTGTAGAGAAGTGTCCTTATAAGGCTCCAGACGAGTTTAACCTTGGTTTAACTACACGTAAGGCGATATACATCCTATTTCCACAAGCTGTACCCCGTAAAGCCGTTATAGATGCGGAGCATTGTGTAAGGCTTAATCCACCTCCTAACCTTAGGGAGAGGGCTAAGGGAAGACCCTTATGTGGGGTATGTTCAATGGTATGCCCTGCAAAGGCTATAGACTATGATATGAAGCCTGAGGTAATTGAGTTAGAGGTAGCTGCAATAATCGTAGCTACCGGGATGGAATTATATGACGCGAGGAATATACCTGAGTATGGATATGGGAAGTATGATAATGTATATACTCATCTAGAGTTTGAGAGGCTTGTATCAGCTACAGGACCTACTAGAGGAGAGATAATTAGGAGGTCTGATAAGAAGCATCCTAAGAGGATTGCATGGATACAGTGTGTAGGCTCTAGAGACGTTAGATTCAACCACTACTGCTCGGCATTCTGCTGTATGGCGGCGACTAAACAAGCTATACTAGCTAAGGAGCATATGCCTGAAGTAGACTGTACAATATATTACATGGATATTAGGGCCTTTGGAAAAGGCTTTAACGAGTTTGTTGAGAGAGCCAAGGAGGAGTTTGGTATAAAATACATTAGGGGTAGGGTGGTGAGGATAGATGAGGACCCAGATACGAAGAACCTTATTCTAACATATGAAGATACTTCGACGAGCTACCTTAAGAAGGATGAGTATGATATGGTTGTATTAGCCGTGGCGATTAGACCTAATAGGGTAGTCCCTCCACTCCCACTCGATCTTAATGAAGATGGATTTATAAAGCTTAAAGATCCATATCTCGACCCCGTATCAACGACCGTTGAAGGTATATTTGTAGCTGGTGTAGCTGCTGGGGCGAAGGATATTCCAGATTCAGTGACTGAAGCCAGTGCAGCCGCCGCTAGAGCCGCTTTAATAGCTAAGGGTCATCTTGAGGAGGTTGTCTCACTCGCTGATGGAGGTGGTTTAGATGGCTGAAGAGGTTAGAATAGGCGTATATATCTGTCACTGTGGATTTAATATAGCTGGTACCGTAGACGTGAAAGCAGTGGCCGAATATGCTAAGACGCTGCCTAATGTAGTAGTTAGTAGGGATTACCTATTCATGTGCTCTGAACCAGGTCAAGACCTGATTAGAGAAGATATTAAGAAGTATAAGTTGAATAGGATTGTGGTAGCCGCATGCTCACCCTCTATGCATGAACCTACATTTAGAAGTGTTCTAGAGAGTGCAGGCTTAAATAAATACCTGTTTGAGATGGCTAATATAAGGGAGCATTGTTCATGGGTACATAGTGATAAGGAGCTTGCCACTGAGAAGGCTAAGGACCTCGTTAGGATGGCTGTAGCGAAGGCTAGGCTACTCGAGCCTCTAGAGGAGAAGGAGATCGAGACTAGCAGGAATATCTTAGTAGTTGGAGGCGGGGTAGCAGGTATGAGGGCTGCATTAGAGCTTGCACACTATGGATTTGAAGTATATTTAATCGAGAAGAGCCCGACGCTAGGTGGTAAGGCAGCTTTAGTAGGTTATGTAGAGGATGATGTGAAGGGGTCTGAGATAGTCGGTAAGATGATTAAACTAATTAGCAAGAATCCACGTATACATGTATTCACGAACTCAGAGCTCGTCGAGTTTAAAGGTTTCCCAGGTAATTTCATAGCCAAGATTAGGGTTAATCCAAGATATGTAAATGAGAAATGTACGTTATGTGGAGACTGTATCCCAGCATGTCCTGTGGAGGTCTCGAATGAGTATGAATTTGGATTGGATAAGAGGAAGGCTATATTCTATCCATATAAAGGCGCATATCCACCATATTATGTAATCGACTCTAAAGTATGTACATTCTGCGGAGAATGTGTTAAGACATGTAAACATAATGCTATCGACCTCGAGATGAAGCCTCAATACCTCGATCTACGTATAGGTGCATTGATAATAGCGGCTGGATACGATCCATATGAGCCTCCTAAGGGAGAGTATAACTATGGGATACATAATAATGTAATAACCCTATTCCAGCTTGAGAGGTTATTAGATCCAAATGGACCGACTAAAGGTAATTTAATTATAGGTGGTAAAGTCCCTAGGAGGATAGTATTTATACAGTGTGTAGGCTCTAGAAATACGACGCCGAACTCAAAGCCATACTGTTCAAGGATGTGCTGTTTAACAGCAATTAGAAATGCTATTAGGATAAAGGAGATGTACCCCGATACTGATGTAATTATATTATATAAGGATATTATGACTTACGCGAGTGATGAGAGGCTTTATGAGGAAGCTGGTAAGAGGCTCGTGAAGTTCCTTAAGTTTGAGGAGCCGCCTAAAGTAACTATTACTGAGGAAGGGTTGTATATAGACGTATATGAGTATACTATACAGGATGAAGTGAGGATCCCTACAGATCTAGTTGTATTATCGACTGGAATGGTCCCGAGACACGACTTAAATGAATTGATAGCGGTGACGAGGGTAAGCTGCGGTGGAGACGGTTTCCTCCGTGAACTACATCTGAAGCTTGCTCCAGTGGAGTCCCCGACTAAGGGAGTCTACTTGGCAGGCGCTGTAACAGGTCCGAAGAATATCATGGAGAGTATTAGGATGGGTAGTGCAGCCGCTGTTAAGGCTATGACGTTATTATCAGCTGGTAAAGTATCGATAGAGCCTTTAACAGCGGTAGTTAATGAGGAGATCTGTAGTGGATGTGGAGTATGTGTAAGTGTATGTCCATATGAGGCGATCTCGATTAAGGAGATGGATGGAGATAGACTTGCCCATGTTGAGGAAGCCTTATGTATGGGTTGTGGTACATGTACAGCTGCATGTCCATCAGGAGCTATGCAGCAACGTGGATTTAAAGATACCCAGATTAAGGCTCAAGTCTTAGCCGTGTTTGGAGGTGGTTAAAATGTCTAATGAAGATTTCAAGCCTAAGATAGTCGTGTTTGCATGTAACTGGTGTACATATGCAGCCGTAGATTTAGCGGGTACTAGTAGGATGCAGTATCCAGCTAATGTAAGGGTTATTAGGGTGATGTGCTCAGGACGTGTAGATCCACAGTTTGTTTTAGAGGCATTCCATAATGGTGCAGATGGTGTTATAGTAGCTGGTTGCCATCCACCTACAGACTGCCACTATATAAGTGGTAATATCAAGGCTTTAAGGAGGTATACGCTATTCAAGAGGCTATTAAAGAGTCTGGGTATTGAGGAGGAGAGGTTTAGACTTGAGTGGATCTCAGCTTCGGAAGCATCTAAATGGGTTAAGGTGGTTAATGAGATGGTTGAGACGGTTAAGAAATTAGGTCCTCTTAAACCTAAGTTGGAGGTGGTTGAATGAGTGAGAAGCCTAAAGTAGGATGGTATTGGTGTGCATCATGTGGAGGATGTGAAGAGTCGTTTGTAGATCTTGCTGAAAGACTGCTTACAGTATTTGACGCAGTAGATATCGTATTCTGCCCAGTTGCAATGGACTTTAAGAAGGAGGATGTAGAAAAACTTCCAGATGGTTCAATTACAGTTACATTTATAAATGGTGGAATTAGGCTTGAAGAACATGTCGAGATGGTTAAGTTACTTAGGAGAAAGTCTAAGATAGTCATAGCGTATGGTGCATGTTCAGCATGGGGTGGAATACCTGGATTAGCGAATTTATACGACTTAGATGAAGTGCTTTCGAGGAAGTACTTTGAAGTACCTAGTATAGATAACCCAGATAAGGTGGTTCCATGTAAAATAACTAAAGTAAAGCTTAAGGAGGTGGATGAGGAGATTGAGTTGGAGCTTCCGAAGGCTTTACCAGCTTTACTTCCACTAGATAAGGTTATAGAAGTAGATTATTATATCCCTGGATGTCCGCCTACTCCAGACGTATTCTGGAATGCATTAGAAGCATTACTGAAGGGTGAGCTGCCTCCTAAGGGCTCTGTACTAGGTGCATTAAATAAGTCGCTATGCGATGAGTGTCCATTAAATGAGACTAAGCCTGATAAGATCCTGCTTAAAGACTTGAAGAGACCTCATGAAGTAATTCCTGAGGAGGGTAAATGTCTCTTAGCCCAAGGATTACTATGTTTAGGCCCGGTTACGAGAGGCGGATGTGGAGCGTTATGTATAAAGGCTAATATGCCTTGTACAGGATGTTTCGGGCCATTGGATAATATCATAGACTATGGTGGGAAGGCATTATCATATATTGCTAGTATAATCGACTTCGAGGATGAGCCGGATTTAAATAAGGTTTATGACAAGATTCCAGACTGGGTAGGGATACTCTATAGATACTATCTACCAGCCTCTAAGATAGGTGGTAAAGCAGGTTTAAAGAAGTCTAAGATTCAGGATAGGGTGGTGGAATATGGTTAAAGAGATAATTATAGATCCGATAACTCGTTTAGAAGGTCATGGAAAAATTGTAATTATATTAGATGATAAGGGAGACTGTGTAAAGGCTTATTTCCAGATTCCCGAGTTAAGAGGGTTCGAGAAGTTTGCTGAGGGTAGACATGCAGAGGATATGCCTCAAATAGCTCCAAGGATATGTGGGGTATGTCCAACCGCTCATCACATGGCATCGACAAAGGCTTTGGACGACTTATATAAAGTAGATCCGCCTATCGCAGCGAAGAAGATACGTGAACTCTTCTATAACCTATTTATGCTTGAGGACCATGCATTACATGTATATATACTTGCTGGACCCGACTTTATAGTAGGCCCTGACGCTCCTAAGGAGGAGAGAAATATAATTGGAATTATTAAGAAAGTTGGGACTGAAGTTGGTTTAAAGATAATTGGTATGAGGAAAAAGATTAGGAAGATGATGGAGGTAATCGGTGGAAAGACTATACATCCGGTATTCGGACTTCCAGGCGGGATATCAAAGCCTCTGAATGAGGATATTGTAAATGAGTTGAAGAAGCTTGCTGATGAGGCTGTTGAATTCAGTTTATTTACATTAAATATATTTAAGGATATTGTACTGAAGGATTCGAAGTATGTAGACTTGATTACTAGTGAGGCATATACACATAGGACATATTACATGGGTCTAGTTGATGAGAAGAATAGGGTAAACTTCTATGACGGTATGATTAGGGTAGTCGATCCAAATGGTAGGGAGTACGCTAAATTCGATGTACATAAGTATCTAGATTATATTGCTGAGCATGTGGAACCATGGACCTACGTTACATTCACATATTTAAAGGGTATTGGGTGGAAGGGATTCGTCGACGGTGAAGACAGTGGAATATATAGCGTAGCTCCATTAGCTAGGTTGAATGCAGCCGATGCGATGGCGACTCCAAAGGCTCAAGAGGCGTATGAGGAGATGTATGATACATTAGGTGGTAAACCCGTACACCATACCTTAGCCAACCACTGGGCTAGAATAATTGAGATGATCTATTCTGCGGAGAGGATCAGAGAATTAGCTAATGACCCAGATATATTAGATAAAAATGTTAGGGTGATTCCAGAGGCCACTCCAGACGTCGGTATAAGTGTTGTAGAGGCTCCTAGAGGGACGTTAATCCATCATTATGAGACTGATGAACGCGGGGTTATTAAAAAGGCTAACCTTCTCGTCGCTACACAGCATAATGCAGCTAGAATAGCGTTGTCCGTCGACAAGGCGGCTAGAAGCCTGATTAAAGGTGGAGTAATCAACGATGGATTATTGAATATGGTTGAGATGGCATTCAGGGCATACGACCCATGTCATGCATGTGCTACCCACTCGATACCCGGCTCAATGCCACTCGCATTATATATTTATAATCAGGATGGTAAATTGATTAGGGTTGTTAAGAGAGGCTTTTAACCCCCAAACCTTTTTATTGTATTTAATGAGTAATATACTAGTAGTTTTCCTAGGTAATAGTATCTATCGAGATGATAGAATTGGTTTGATCGTCGGGAATAAATTACGTGATAAATTAACTTCGCTAGGATATAATGTAATGGTCCTTGAGGAGACTGGATATGAGTTGATAGACGTCTTAGCCGGGTGGAGTAAAGTTGTGATTGTAGATAGTATTAAGACTGGTAGACACGAGGTTGGAGACGTATTCCAAGTCAATTTAAATGAATTTGATGTATATAAAAGGGCTTCACCACATTATACTGGGCTTCCCGAAACCCTTGAACTATTATATAGCCTAGATCTAAATCCACCTAAAGAGATATATTTAATTGGGATAGAGGTTCTAGACCCATATACGATATCGGATGAAGTCACACCTGAATTAGCGAGTAAGATAGATTCGATTACAGATAAAGTATATAAGTTGATATTAAATATATTGGGCAGGTCAAGTATATCGGGTTGATCATAATGTGTCTAGGGTATCCAGGTAAGATTATAGAGATTAACGGGGACTATGCTAAAGTCGATTTCGGAGGCGGGGTCATAAAAGACAATATCATAATATCCCTAGTCGATGCTAAGGTTGGAGAATATGTAATCGTCCATGCTGGATATGCTATACAGGTCTTGGATGAGGAGGAAGCTATAGAGACTATAAAGCTATGGAGGGAGTATTTTGAGAAAGCTGGTGATATATAGTGGGTCTCGATCTAAAGGATATTCTGAAGTTATATAGGGATCCTATACTGGCTAGGAGGATAGTCGATAAAATATGGGAGTATTCTAAGAAGGTTGATAAAGTAATGATTATGCATGTATGCGGTACACATGAATGGACTATAACACATTATGGTATTAGGTCGCTGCTACCCGATAATATTGAGGTTAGGGCCGGGCCCGGCTGTCCCGTATGTATATTGCCTGCACAGGATATTGATAGCATCATTAAATTAGCATTGGATGAAGACTTGACGGTATTGTCTTATGGAGACGTATCTAGAGCGAAGGGTGGCTCAGGATACTCTCTAGAGGATTCGAAGGCTTTAGGGTTTGACCTCAAGATAGTATATAGTATTCAGGATGCATATGAGATCGCCTTATCTAATAAAGATAGGAAATTTATATTTTTTGGAGTCGGTTTCGATACCACGGCGCCATCCACTGCATACATGATTTTAAAGGGTGTACCGGATAATCTAATCTTCTTAAGTAGCTATAGATATGTGCCGCCATCTATAGGATATATTATACAGGCCGAGGATATTATGGTGGACGGCATTATAAACCCCGGCCACTCAAGTACCGTGACGGGTATGGCTCCGTATAGGAAGTATTTTGAGTCGAAGCCTATTCCAATGGTATTCAGCGGGTTTGAGCCTATAGACGTTCTAATATCAATATATATGATCCTTAGACAGATTATATCGGGTGAGTATAGGATGGAGAATGAATATAGTAGGTCGGTTACGTGGGATGGTAATGTAAAGGCTATGAATACATTATTTAAGGTATTTAAACTTTTAGATGGCTTGTGGAGGGGGATTGGGGTTATAGACGGATCTGGGTTCGAATTTAAAGATGAGTTTAGGAATATAAACGCGAGATATCTATATGATTTAGAGTATCCCAATAAGGATTCTCATATGCCTAGTGGATGTAGATGTGCAGATATTATTAAAGGTAAGATAACTCCTATAGAGTGTCCACTCTATATGAAGATGTGTAGACCTGACAAGCCTATAGGCCCATGTATGGTGTCTATAGAAGGTACATGTAGGATCTGGGCTGAACATATGATTCTATCTAAGGCGGGTGAGACATGATGGATCCTGATGTAGTTAAGATGGTCCATGGAGCCGGTGGTGTTGAGATGCAGAAGTTTATAAAGAATTATATCCTCAAGTATCTAAGCGGGTCTGGTGCTGAGGTTCCACTCGAGTTTCTAGATGACTCAAGTGTATATAATGGAGTAGTATTGAAGAGTGATACATATACCGTTAAGCCGATATTCTTCCCAGGCAGTGATATAGGTAGATTAGCTGTAGCAGGGTCTGTGAATGATATGCTTATGATAGGAGCTGAGCCTAAGGCCCTGGCTATGGGATTAGTGATTGAGGAGGGTTTTCCATTTAATGATCTAGAGAGGATTTTAGAAAGTGTATCTAAGACTGCTTCTGAAGCAGGTGTATATGTTATTACTGGCGATACCAAAGTTGTTGAGAAGGGTGCATTAGACAAGATTATTATTAACATGTCTGGAATAGGGTTTAGACATAGGTATCTAGACCATAATATTGGCGTTGTCGCTAAATATAGGGGTGGAGTAGATTTTAGATGGCTTTTAGATAGAAATATCAGGCCAGGGGATAAGATAATCCTAACTGGATATATAGGGGATCACGCAATCGCACTATTATCTGTGAGGGAGGGGGTAGGGTTTAAAATCGATATAGAATCTGATGCGTCTCCACTAAATGAGATTGTGGATAAGGCTTTGGAGGTAGGTGGCGTAGTCGCGATGAAGGACCCAACTCGAGGCGGCTTAGCAAACCTACTTAATGAATGGAGTGATAAATCTGGATATGGGATTAAGATATATGAGGATAAGATCCCCATTAGAGACGAGGTTAGGGCTGCATGCGGGTACCTCGGTCTAGATCCACTTGAGCTGGGTAATGAGGGTAAAGCCGTTATAGCAGTTGTAAGGGAGAAGGCTGAAGAGGTGTTAGATGCAATTCGTGGAACTGAATTAGGTAGGCATGCAGAGATAATAGGTGAAGTCACCGACGAATATAAATTCGTGGTTATGGAGACTGTAATAGGCGGTAGGAGAATTGTCCCACAGCCTATAGGGGATCCGGTGCCTAGAATCTGCTGATTAAAATGTATTCATATGATATAATCGTCACTGGAATCGTACAGGGAGTGGGGTTCAGGCCATTTATAAAGAGGATTGCATTTAAAAATGGCTTGAAGGGTTATGTAAAGAATTTGGGTGGGGGAGAGGTAATTATACATATTGAGGGGGATTTAAATAATATAAGGAGGTTCTTCATAAGCTTCTGGCGTGAGCTTCCATCTCCAGCCGAGATATATAGAATTAAGGTTGGTAGGTCTGATCCAGTCAACTACAGTGAATTTAAAATCTTAAAGAGTGAATCTAAGCTGGTATCCAGGTCTATAATCCCGCCTGATATAGGGATATGTATAGACTGTATCAGGGAAATCGAGGATCCGGGGAGTAGATGGTATAGATATCCATTCAACTCCTGTGCATGGTGCGGACCAAGGTTCTCGATGATGTATAGGATACCATATGATAGAGAGAATACCAGCATGGATGACTTCCCTCTATGTAATGAATGTAGGAGTGAGTATGAGGATCTATTTAATTTAAGGCGTTTCCATGCACAGGGAATTAGTTGTCCATCATGCGGTCCTACTCTATGGCTAACTGATAATAGAGGCGATAAAATTGATGTCAATGACCCTATAAAAGAGGCGGCTAAGCTTATTGAAGAGGGCTATATCATCGGGGTGAAGGGTATAGGAGGCTTCCATATAGCATGCCGGGCGGATGACGATGAGATAGTTAATAGGCTTAGGACTAGGAAGAGGAGGCCTTATAAGCCATTTGCATTAATGGTTTATGACCTTGATACTGCAGGGAAATTAGTTGAATTGAGTAATAATGCTATAGAGTTATTGACTTCGCCTCAGAGACCGATACTATTATTACCAAGGAGAGAAGATGCCAACGTATCTAAATATGTGGCGCCCGGACTAGATACACTAGGTATAATGCTTCCATATAGTGGAATCCATTATCTACTGTTGAAGAATACTGGATTTAAATACCTTATAATGACTAGTGGAAACTATTATGAGGAGCCTATGGAGAAGGATAATGAATTAGCGGTTGAGAGGATAGGGGGTATAGTAGATTATTTCCTGATGCATAATAGGAGGATCGTAAATAGGGTTGATGATAGTGTAATCCGGTTTACATGTGGCAAGCCAGTCTTTCTAAGGAGGAGTAGGGGTTATGCACCTAAGTGGTTGATACTTCCGCATCGCCTTAAGAGAGATGTAATTGCATTCGGTGCCGAGCTTCAGAATGTTGGTGGAATAGGCTTTGATAATAAGGCTATATTGACACAGTATATCGGCGATACAGACGAATTCGATAATCTAATGGAGCTAGATTATTATCTCAGGTGGTTTATATCTACTTACCACATAGATATAAAGGATAGTATACTCGTGATTGATAAGCATCCTAAGTATAATAGCTCTCTACTAGGTAGGAGGTGGGCTAGGGACTACGGTGCCGAGCTACATGAAGTTCAGCATCATGTAGCACATGGATACTCTATACTAGCTGAGTATGGAGTCGATGAGGGTGTTATAATTGCTATAGATGGAGTCGGATATGGTGATGACGGGAATATATGGGGTGGAGAGGTAATTGAAATATCTGGAGGATATTACAAGAGGGTAGGTCATATAAAATACTATAAGATGTTAGGGGGTGATCTAGCGACTATATACCCAGCCAGATACTTATTTTCAATATTATCTGAATTATATGGCGTGGATAAAGCAGCAGAATTATTCGTTGAGAAAGGATATGTAGGATATCTGAGATCGGCTAGGGAATTGGAGGTTGTTAAGAAGCAGTATAATCATGAGAGGATACTATCATCTAGTCTCGGAAGATTATTAGACTCATTTTCAACACTCCTAAACATATGTGGATATAGATCATATGAGGGTGAGCCCGCCATGAAGCTCGAGGCATCCTCGAGAGAAGGTAGATTGATCAGAGAATTCATGAATTATATTGAGGTTGAAGACGGAGGCGAATATATATTAGATCCGACGGAGTTATTTCACATGGCCTTAGAATATAATATAGCGGATGATAATGTTAAGATGAATCTAGCATATACATTCCAGTATACAATAGGATATTACCTAGGTTATATAGCCGGGTTATATTCAATTGAAAATGGATATAGATTCATATACTTATCTGGTGGAGCCGCGGTAAATGATTGTATTGTGGAGGGTATAGCCGAGAGCATCTCTAAATTGGATTCTCGATTAAATATCCGCCTACATAAGTATGTACCTCCTGGGGATGGAGGCATTTCACTTGGGCAGATATATAATGTTGTATTTAATATTGACTAACTATATGTAATATCATTATATAGATTGTTATGAAATGAGCTGTATTAACATATTATGCAAGTAAGTTGGTTAAGACTAAACCTATTTCCAGAGACATTGTCGATGAGTTCAGTTAATCGTGTCTCAATTAGATAGCGGTGGATATAGTATATGTGAGCTTATGGAGAAGTTTAGGAATATTGAAAAGAGTCTCTTCCCCCTATATTATCGATATGGAGGTGAGTGAAGCGAGTAACTTTATGGAGATACTAAGTAAGGCTATGGCAGGTAAATTGACGAAGGATGATATTGAGGTCGAGGTAATTAAACCAATTCTTCCTGATGCATGCCTACTATGTACATATGACCGGAAGTTTATCGAGGATGATAAATCGCTGAGAAGTAGTTATAGGATAGAGGATATTATACCGCTTAAATATTCGCTAAAAAACTTTTTATATACTCCCTCTAAACCGAATTTCTCAATCAGATCATCAAGCCTATCTACATATGGTATATAGCCGAGATACTTTAGATCCATGTTAATGATGATATCCCTTATACCCCTCTCCTGACGCCACATATTCTCGATAACTCCAATTAATTTAATTTGATCCTTAAATATGCCTATCATCCTCTTAATGGAGGTTAGGCTAAGTCTATTCGGGAGTGTAACTAATATAACTTCCCCCCATGGTATCAATGTAGCTAGATCAAGTAATTCATCCCCTAACCCGGGTGGAGTATCTATAATTAGATACTCTGTATCATTCCACCTCGTTATAGCCAGTATCTCCCTAAATATATTGTCGACATCCTGACCCCTCAACGCTACGCCAGATTCTCCTATAAAGTATGATATAGTCATGAATCTAACTCCATTTACAGTGGGTGGGATTAATCCTTTCTCCTCAGTAGGCTTGATACTCGGATCAATATTAAAGAGTATGTGGCACGACGGGTTTGTAAAATCTATATCTAGTAACCCCGTCTTAAATCCTAGATCCCTAAATCCCATTGATAGAAGTATAGATATGAGGGTCTTACCGACTCCGCCTTTACTACTAGCTATAATAAAAATCTTTTTAATCTCCTTAAGGCGTTTATATATGACGGATGTCCTAGGGTCTATCATTTAACCCCCTCAATCCTCTTTATAACAACACCCCTACCCGATAGAATTTCGTAGTCAACCGAATTGCATCTAGGACATTTTACAAATGCATGTAGCAACTCTGGTATAAAATGTATCGCCTCTCTCTCATCCTCACCCAACTCAACGTCTCTAAGTCTCCAGACTTCTCCGCATCTCCTGCATTTAAATACCGCTTCCTCATCCTCGAACTCGATTTCATCAATCTGGATCTCACTAGAGTACTCACCCTTTAGAATCTCTATAGACTCCTTAAATAATTCTATATCAATATTCTGTAGCTCACCCAGTCCAATTATCAATCTATTAATTTTCGATATACCAGAATCTATCGCAACCTTCTTGACAGCCTCTAAAACAGCCTCGGCAAGACTCCATTCATGAACCATTTTCGGTACAATATATTATATCACTATATATGTTTAAATTATGAGATATAAATAGAGTTTTGAGAAGTTGTATAGAATATAGTTATATATTAAATATCATTTTGATATACCATTATCTATTCATAAGGGTGTAGCATATGAAGTGGGAAGTCATTGCAAGACCCGCATATAGTATCCTCAAAGTAAAGTTATTTCCAGGTGAATCAATTACAGCTGAAGCAGGTGCATTTGTAGCTGGTAAAGGTGATTATGAGATTAAGACTCAGACTGGAGGAGTTTTAAAGGCATTTGCAAGGGCTATTGCAGGGGGTGAAAGTATATTCCTAAATACATTTATTGCTGGGGGAGAAGCGGAGCTATTGTTCGCGCCGAGTATACCAGGTGATATAGAATATATTGAGGTCGACGGCTCTCTGATTATTCAAGACATGAGTTACCTCGCTTCACACGGCGATATAGAACTGAGTGTAAAGTGGAAGGGCTTCAAGGGGTTATTGGCGGAGGGCGAGTTAGTATGGCTTAAGGCTGAGGGTAGAGGCGGGGTATGGGTTAATTCATATGGTGCTATGGAGACGCTGGAGCTTAAGCATGGAGAGAAGGTTATTATAGATAACTTCCACTTTGTAGCTATGGAT
>DQXH01000112.1 GCA_011043415.1 Thermoprotei archaeon
CCCTAATAAATATATAATATCATCTGATATAGCTTCTAAAATGGGGGTATTTAAGTTATTAAATGATATTTCGAGAATGTCTGAATCTAAAGTCATCTATGTAAATGTCGTGGGAGCAGGTTTCGATAGTTATATAGAGCTAATGTATTTTAACTTAGGCATGATTGTAGGTGGGATCGAGTCTAATCCATATATTCTCTCAGATGGATCTGGAGGCGGGTTAAATATAATCCTACTGACCTTTGTAGTTCTATTAATTATAGTTGTTATTGTCGAAGCAGTCTATATCTATTTACTGTCTAGGGTGTATTAAAATGGATAGGGATATTATAATAAGGGGTTTAAATATAGTGTTGGACAGGTATAGGGTTTTAGAGGATGTTTCTATAGATATCAGGGGTAATGAATTAACTGTTATACTAGGTCCTAATGGAGCTGGCAAAACCACTTTAATAAAGGCTATTTTAGGATTAGTAAAGCCTAGTAGTGGCAGCATAAAGGTATTTGGGTATGATCCATTTAAAGAGGGCGAGAAGATTAGGAAGCTAATCGGCTATCTACCTCAGCTTGAAAAGTATAGTTATGAGATTGCGATACCGTCTATCGAAGTAGTTTTAATGGGTTTGATGGCTAGCAGACGCTTTCCTAGGATCCCCTCGAAAGATGATGTCAGGAAGGCTTTAGAGTGTTTGGGGAGGGCTGGAGTCAGGGACATTGCATATAAACCATTTAATGAGTTGAGTGGTGGGCAGAGGCAGAGGGTGTTGCTTGCGAGGGCCCTGGTGAAGGAACCTAGGTACATTATATTGGATGAACCGTTTACTGGTGTTGATGTGAGGGGGCAACGGGAGATTATAGAATGCTTAATCGATCTGAAGGATGATATCGGGATCCTAATGATTCTCCATGATATAGCTCCGATAGCGGAGCATATCGATAACCTAATTTTATTAAATAGAAGGGTGATTGCATGGGGTCCTCCGATTGAAGTATTAACTCCGGAGAATCTTAAGAGAGCTTATGGAACGGAGATCCCGATAATTATACAGGAGAATATATGTTATCCTCTCCTGGGTGATAGGCATGCTTGATGATGTTATATCTATATTAATGAATCCCTTCTTCATCAAGGCATTTATAGGCATATTTATCAGTGCATTGGTAGCAGGTAATATAGGTCCTATATTGACGACACGCGGCATTTCATTCCTTACAGCCGAGGTGGCCCATGCAGTATTGGGTGGAGCCGCTTTAGGGATATTTATAAGGAGCTTCATACTTTCAAATGTAGATCCACTGATTATAGCCCTGTTATTCGGTATATTATCAGGGTTAATAGCCGCATATCTCGGTGAAGGTGGTAGGGGGAGGTTTGAAGCCGCCATAGGGATGTCACTAGCATTGAGTATGGCCGTCGCCGTATTATTCTTAGCGATTATACCGAGTGAGGATATCCCTCTTGTATGGGGGTATCTATTGGGGGATATCCTATTTCTATCATTAAATGACATTATACTATTAAGTACCTCGACCATCCTAATTCTAATTATATCTCTTCTTTTCAATAGAGAATTCTTATATATTGCGTTTGACGAAGATGGGGCTAAGGCTATGGGTCTGAATACCAGATTATATCATTATATAAGTATATTTATATCTTCATTAGGAATAGTGGTTCTAACTAAGGCTTTGGGATCGATTATAATATATGCGATTTTAATAGTTCCTCCTATGATGGCGTCTATGCTTACGAATTCATATACGAGAATTAGGGTATTGAGTTTCCTAAGTGTATTAATATATGGAATTATAGGATTATACATAAGTTTCTTAGTCAACGTTGCTCCAAGTGGGTTGATAGCATTGCTTCTAGTATCTACATATATTATAATTAGATTAAGGCGTGGATAGCTTCTTAAACTCTATCCAAGGCTGATACGGCATATATTTTCTAAGTAATTCATTACAATATAATTCTCCAATATCTGAAGTAGCCTCCTTAAATCCTATAATCACCTGTGTAATATCTTTATATGGGGTTAACAATATAATATCGATTAATGGATAGTTTGGAGGGTATCTCCTCCCACCTTTCCATAGCAGTACCTTCAATGCGTCTTTAAAGAGGCCTTTACTACTGCTATATATTCTCAGGTGGTTCTCACTATATATCTTGATAACATATCCATTTTCATCCGTTATTCTCTTAATGAATTCTATAATATTTTCCTTCTTACTCCTCAGATACAACTCCTTAAAATACATCTAATCACCATAGAAATACGTCGTGGGGATAGCTTTCTTTAATGCTGTTCTCTGTAATCCTGATAAATATCGCGTTTTCCCTTAGCTCTCTAATATCCCTAGCTCCTAGGTAGCTCATCCCAGCCTTTAAGCCTGCCACCAGCCTTTTAACGAGCTCCTCTACACTCCCCCTATATTCAACATATGCCTCGACACCCTCCGCAGTATAGCTATAGTCTTCAATCTCCTCTGCAATCTCGATCTCACCCTTCTCTCTAGCTTCACGGGCTAATTTAGCATAGAAGCTAGCCATGCCTCTATATATCTTAAATCTCTTTCCATTCCTCAATATGATCTGCCCCGGACTCTCATCGGTGCCTGCAAACAGTCTTCCAATCATGACGGTCGAAGCCCCAGCTGCTAATGCCTTAACTATATCGCCTGGGTTCCTTATTCCGCCGTCAGCTATAATCGGTACATCATACTCTGACGCAGCCTTGAAACTCTCTATAATCGCGGTTAACTGAGGGACTCCAACGCCTGCAACAACTCTAGTTGTACATACTGAGCCGGGTCCAATGCCTACTCTAACGGCATCTGCGCCAGCCTCAATAAGGTCTCGAGTACCCTCATATGTCGCGACATTCCCTGCTACGATATCAAGATCGTCTCCATATATCTTCTTCAACTCCTTAGTAACCTCTAATACCCTCTCCATATGTCCATGTGCGACATCGATTACCAGTGCATCAACCTCAGCATCATATAGCTGTCTACTCCTCTCCAAGTAATCTCCTCTAATACCTATTGCAGCTGCAACGAGTAGCCGTCCCTTTCTATCTCTAGCAGCATCCGGATACCTCATCTTCTTCACGATGTCACTTGCAGTAATTAATCCCTTAACCCTATCCTCCTCATCGACAATCGGAAGCTTCTCAATCCTATTCCTCCATAATAATTCCTTAGCCTCTTCAATAGAGACCTCTCCTCTAGCCACGATCATCCTATCTCTAGGCGTCATAACCTCCCTAACACTCTTGTCATTAGGCTGAAACAGTATGTCTCTAGCCGTTACAATTCCCCTCAACTTCTTTGAACCGTCTATAACAAGTAATCCACTAACTCCCTTCTCCTCCATAATCCTCCTTACATCCCCTATAGTAGCATCTAATCCAACTGAATAAGGCTCTTCAATAACGATGTTCTCCGCCCTCTTAACCTTAATAACCTCAGAAACCTGCTGCTCAATCGAGTTGAATCTATGTATAACTCCGATTCCACCTAACCTAGCTAATGTTATAGCCATTGTATGTTCAGTCACGGTATCCATAGGGGCTGAGACTAAAGGTATATTAAGTCTTATCCCCCTGCTAAATAAAGTCGATGTATTAACCTCCCTTCTACTGCTGAGTCTACTTCTCCTAGGCTTTAGGAGTACGTCGTCAAATGTGATTCCAACGTCACTCTCGATCCTCAATATATCCCTTAAATAACTAGATTAGAAAATTATTTAAATATATTACTTGTATGATACGTGATTTCAAAATAATATTACCTCGCTGTATACTACGTCCTAAGTTAATTATTCCAGATACCTCTTGGGAACATTACATAAGCCAAATAGTATTTAAGGGAGGATAAAAGCTTTTAATTAACAATATATTTTTAATGATTCTATATTTTTTCCATATCATCTTAAGGTGATTATGTTACCTATAGGAAAGTATATAGTGATTGACACCAGCTAAATAGATTTTAATATTTAAATAGAAGGGGGGATATTTTGATTATATCACTAATTAGGCGCGGGCCTACAAATAAATAATTTGCCCGCTGGGACTATGTGTAGAGATGAAGAGGAAAAAAGGTATTCACATACTACTAGATCTATATGGGGTGGACCCCAGAAAACTAGATGACGCTATATACCTGAATAAGCTCATTTCAAAGGCGGTCTCGGAAAGCGGTTTAAAATCCTTTGGAACTCTATACCATAAGTTCCAGCCCATGGGATTCACATCAGTCACATTACTAGAAGCTAGCCATATATCAATTCATACATGGCCGGAGTATAAGCATGCCGCTATAGATGTCTTTGCATGTGATAAGTGGGATAAGGCTTTGAAGGCGGCTGACATTATAATAAGGGAGTTAAATCCGAGGAGATTAAAGAAGGTCATCAAATCCAGGGGCTATATTTTTAACCCAGAATTAATTACAGAGAAATGAATAGACGTGTAACCAAGTATATTTTTGAGGAGCATGTTAAGATAGGAGATAGTTTCAATTATATAGCTACCCCCATAAATAAAATCCTGTACCATAGGAAAAGTAGGTATCAAGATATTCTAGTCGCCGAGACCCCATTTGGAAGAACGCTTTTCCTAGATAATATACTTCAGTTTACCGAATACGATTATGAAATATATCATAAGGCGCTTATAATACCTAGCTTTAAGAAAGAATTCAATAATATCCTAATACTAGGTGGCGGGGACCTTCTAGCCGCCCAAGAAATTATAGATATTAATCCACATGCAAAAATATCGATAGTAGATATAGATCCAGCTGTCACTAGAGTCGTAAAGAAATATTTTAACCATCTATTTAGATATGATTTCAGGAGACTGAAGAATATTAAACTGATCAATCAAGATGCATATGAATATATATTATCTAGTAACGAAGTATATCACTATATAGTTAATGATCTAACGGACTTGCGGGAGATGGATAGGCCTGGGAGTCAAGTAAATAGGTTTTACCAGAAGGATTTCCTCGAGATAGTTAGAGGGAAATTAAGTGATGACGGCGTTGCTGTATATCACCTCGAATTATATCCGGTGGAGGAGAATAATATCCTCAAGTTCATTGACTATGCCGAGTCAGTCTTTGAATATATTGAGCCATACCTAGTTTATATTCCATCCTTCGGGGGGCTATGGACATTCACGGTATTATCATCCAATAGAATTAAAATTAAGGAAAATATAGAGTTATCTAGAGATAATAGGATAATTAAAATCATTAGTTTAAGAAAATTTTACTGATATATTCAAAAACTAAGAAATTAAATGAAAAACTTTAGAATCACTAAATAAATATTATGTAACCATCATATCAAATATCCATTAAATATAGTACTTAATATATATTATACGCTATAATATATATCATAATGAAAGAATCTATAGTATTATGTAACATACGTCTTTTTAAAATTCGTAAAAATTAATAAGGAGGTTTGCATAAATTTAAAATAATAGTGATACATATGAACGCAAAGGTAATGTTCTTAATCGCCTTGATCCTGACGGCTTTTTTGTATCCAGTTGTATCTAATGTAGTATATAATGTTGTATTACCATCAGTCAATGTAAACGCTTTCCTCAACGTGGTAGGCGGCGTATCACCCTGTGGCGACGACGGAGACCCCATGCCTGGTGAATGGTATCCAACCTAATCCGTAAAATATAAATAACCCATTAAAAATCTTTTTATTTAGGTCAAAAATGAATGTTAAAAATTTAGAGTCTTTAAAATATAAGAGAGGGTTATATACATATCTCGATTTATTAATAATTGAAGCACTAGGTAAATATGGCCCTCGAAACCTCAATAAAATAGCTAAATCGCTAAAGATACCTGAATCAACAGTACGTTATAGAATTAAGAAGATGAAGGAGAAGGGGTTACTTTTCCTGTCCACCAGCGTCTATCACACTAATATAGGATTAAAGAAAAATGTCGTATTTACAGATATTAATCCTATGTTCTATGAGTATATGCCTAAATTCTTTCGTAGCTTAGGCTACTGGTCATACGTTAGACACGTACATGGTGATCATGAAGGGTTCCATACTTTATATATTGCTCCGGCCAAGAACGTCAATGAGGTTAGGAGATTTGTTAGGGGGATGAAGAAGCTTGATTTAATATATAACTACAATATTTATTACTCTACATGTCTATATGGTGTTAAGCCGTCTACGAAATGGTATGATCTAAAGTCTAATAGATGGGAGTTTAAGTGGGATACTTTGAAAGATTCTATAGAGAATGCGGATACTGAGCTTCCATTCAATTTGAAGGATCCTGATGGCTATCCTATACTAGCTGATTACATGGATATAGTTATTCTTAAGGAATTGGAGCTTGATCCAACGATTACATATAATGAGCTGGCTGAGAAGTTGAATACTACCCCACAGAACATTTATTACCATTATCGTAAGCATATTATAAAGAATAATCTTATAGAAGGATTTGAGATCTCATTTAGAAAGTTTAATCCAAATAGATCTCTCGTAATATACTTTATAACTCGATTCCCATCATACGATTACTTCGCTAAGACAGCTAACGTGTTTAGGGAGCTTCCAATCATTCATTCGATGGGTAAGATAATTGGTTCTAATGGGTTATTCTATGTAGTATATCTGCCTGTGGAAGAGGTTCCAAGGCTCTTCGATACAATGAATGAGTTGGTTGAACTCGGATTTATTAAAGACTATGAATATAGATATGCACATTATAAGGACTATGCGGCTAGGCAGACCCTAGCTTATAAGAAGTTTAAGAATGGTGAGTGGGAGTTCCCATTTGAAGAGTATATGAATGAACTCTACCAGCACTATGAAGAGGCTTTGAGGAAGATCCGTATTAACTCGTAGTCTTTTTTACATATATAACATATAATATTCTCTTCAGCTAATTTAATCATCTCTTACTCCTGATATCCAACTTCTCTAAGTATTTTCATATGCATTTTTTCCAAGGGTCGGTGGCAGAGCATATGGTTCTGGCTTTGAGCCGTTGATATAGGCGGAGTATGGCGAGATTTTAAGCTCCCATATCTCATCGTGCTCTATATTCTGAACCAATTCTGTCTCCTATCCTCACCAGTTGTGGACATCCATTCATAGTCCGGATTATAATGTCATACGATGGTTTATATGCATATCTACTCCTACTCCAAAAATCTTTATACTGCATAGATTGTCCAGGAAAATAGGTTAATATAATCCACGGGAAACTAATAAGGGTCTTATAGACAAATATATTCTAGGATATGAAGGGTGGATTAATCGGAGTAGGCTATATAGGGGTTCATCACCTCCGTAACCTGAGTAGACTTATGAATGAGGGTTATATAGATAAGTTATATGCGTCGGATGTAGATGAGAGTAAGAAGGTCTATGCAGATAAATATAATGCAGTATTCTTCAAAGACTATGCAAAAATGCTTGAGCATGACTTAGACTTTATAATCCTAGCCGTCCCAACCAAATTACATTATAATATTGGGTATGAAGTTCTGAAGAATAATATTAACTTGTTAATTGAAAAGCCTATGTGTATGAAGCCTGCTGAATGTCTTGATCTAATTAAGTTGGCTGAAGATAATAAACTTATACTCACAGTAGGTCATGTAGAGCGCTTTAACCCTGTTATACAGAAATTGATTGATGATATCCATAAGGGTGTGATTGGCGATATAATCTCCATGTCTGCGAGAAGACATGGTGGGCCTCGGAAGGTGGATACGGGTATTCTCCTGGATATAGGTATTCATGACGTGGATATCATGAATTATATATGTAAAAGGGATATTGCGAAGGTGTATGCATATACGCTTAAGAAACTATCTGATGTAGTGAATGAGGATTATGGAGTTATTCTGATGGAGTTCCAGGGGGATGTAGTGGGTACGGTGGAGGTTGGGAGGCTGACATCAGTTAAGGTGAGGGAGTTGCATATTATAGGTACTAAAAACTGTGTATCCCTGGATTATATAAAGAAGGAGTATTCGATAATCGAAAATTATATAACGGGAGGAGGATGGAGGGACTACATGGATTTCATTAAAAAATATACCCCTGTTAAGAAGGTTATCAAAGTTGAGGGTGAAGAGCCGTTGTATATAGAGTTGAAAACATTTATTAAATGTATTGAAGGGAATGAACCTCCTCCAGTCGATCCATATGACGCATATAAAGCTGTAAAAATTATCGATGCTGCATTAGAATCTAGTAGAGTTGGGAGGCCTATATCTCTATGAAATACGAGGTCATTGTACTAGGGGGAGGTATCGCAGGTTCCTCTCTTGCATATCATCTATGTAAGAAAGGTGTAAGGTCCGTATTAATAGATAGATCGGTAGATCCAGATGGTGCTACAGCGGTCTCAGGCGGTATGGTAACGAGGTTACAGGATCATCCAGATGATATTAAATATGCTATCTATGCAACAAGATTTTATCGTGAGGTAGATTCCTCCAGAGAGTCCATTAGTGATGGTTTATTAAGTATTGAGGATGAGGAGTATGCGATTAACGACTATGATCGATATAGAGGTATATTAGGTGATATAGAGCTTTATGAACCTACTGAAATAATAGATCGATGGCCTTATCTAAATATACATGAGGATGAACTAGGGATCTACAGTAAAAATGATTTGACAATCAACCCTAGAAAGTTTCTAGAGATAATTTGGAGTAGGATAGAGGATTTCGGATGTGAGATATTAAGGGGATATACCGCTACGCATATAATTTGTAAGGAGGATTATGCTAAGGCTGTAATGCTATCGAATTATGACTTGGTTCACGGAGATCTAATAGTATCATGTCTAGGTGCTTGGAATAAGTCTTTCCTACGCTCAAATGGTGTGAAGGTGAAGACGTACCTAATCTCGATACCTATATTCAAGTTCAGGGTTGAAGAGAATCTCGATGTCGGTATATGGGATGATGAGGTATATGGATACTGGAGGCCAGATGAGAACCATATTATAGGCGGTGGCTATGACGGATATATAGTTAAATACCCTCATGAAGGCTTTGGAGAGCCCATGGGATATTCATATGATCTAGCCCTTGATATATTTAAATTTAGATTTAATTTTAGGTACTTTAAACTGGTTGGTGCATGGACTGGTGTAGCTAGTTTTACATATAACTACAAGCCTATAGCCAATGTATCCAAGAAATTTAAGAATTTATATGTTATCGATGGATTGGGTGGGGAGGGGTTAGTGAGGGCGCCTGCATTATCTTTAAACCTAGCTAAAGAGATTGTAGATAAATGGATTTAACGCTAAGAATTATTTTTAATATTTGCTATATGTAAGAATATATGGGTGTCTCTATGAGGATACTTAAGACTTACATAAGGATTATAAGAAATTTAATCAGATATAGAGGCTTCAGCTATTCAATTAGATACACGATTTATTTGATTCGAGAGGCGATTATCAGCCTGCTTTAACTTTAAATCTACTCCGGTTTAATACTATTAATCCTAATGTAATGAGCATCAATACGCCGTTTGAGAAGTATGCATATTGATACCCTATTATATCACATAATACTCCTACTACTATAGGAGATACTGTAATACCTAGGCTCAGCATCATATTATAAAACCCCGAGTAGATATTCTCCATACCCTCAGGCGCTATTAAACCAACTAGGGCATTTGATGCAGGAAATATAAATCCTCCTAAAACCCCGAATAGAGTCATTAATATAGTAATAGAGTATATGTCATATGCATATCCGAATAGTGATGATATTATCAGGAATGGGACTCCGGCAACAACTATAATTAATCTGTTATCAAATTTATCGGAAAGCTTACCGCCTAATGGCTGTAGGAACGTGTATGTTAGGCTTGAAGCAGCCATCGCGATCGCAACCGCTTTTACATCCAGGCCAAGGTAGTTTCTGATGTACCTAGGATATATAACTACTATGGAGCCGAGGGTGTATAATAATGTGAAAGCTACAAGCGATATGATGATTAGATTGGGGTCATATATAAACCGTTTCTCCGTCCGCCGAATCTCCCGTCTATCCTCTGGTAATCGAATCGCAATGAATGTGGCTATAAATGCCAGGATACCCGCTAATATAAAAGGTGTATAGATATTTGATAATCCGACTAAAACAGGTCCTATGACGGGTCCTAGTGACATACCTAAGCCGAATGATGCGCCGAATATCCCCATCGCATACCCGATTTCATCCCTAAAATACACCGCTATTAAAGCCATTAAAATAGGCCATGTAGCTGCAGCGAATAAACCCTGTAGAAACCTCGATATTGATAGGATAATAAGTTTACCACTAACTCCAGATATACTAGGTATGAAAATACCTAAGACCCCCGAATATCCTATGGCGATAGTCGATACCCCCAATAATATAGAGCCGATTATAACCACAGGTTTTCTCCCCACTTTAGTAGCAAGAATAGCAAATGGGATCTGGAATAGGGCTAATGAAATAGTTCCAAGTGAAAAGACGATCCCCAGCGTGAAGTTAGGACTTGGGCCAAGCGGTATATCCTCTCGAATAGTAAGCTCATTCAATAGAGGACCTACTATAGAAATTGAGAACATCACTGAAAATGTAACTACTCCTATAATCATTAACAGTCTTTTCATACTAAATTAATTTATATAGAGATATAGTTTTTAAGAATAACCATATAAAATATTATTAAAACAATTTAATCAGCTAATCATATTTTTTTAATTAATTTTAAATAAATAAATCGTTAATATATCGATATCTTAATTGTTTTTACTTAATCAATAAATCAAAATCGAGTTATATGGATATTTAATAAAATTTAAGTTAACTAAAAATTAAAATAAACCACATAAAATCATGTTTTATTATATATTATTTAATCGATATTAAAGAAACTATATTTAACAGCCTTAACTCCACCAATCTTTTCAAGATTAATAATTTACCATATATTACTGGATAATAGATTTTATGTTCTAAAATCCAATGATCAACTATTCAACCCAACGGTATATGATGAGTTAGCGATGCGGAGATGCCTACCATCTACCAGCTTTCACAGTTTTTAGGAATTAAGGAGAAAATAATATTACTCGAAGATTTTATAAGATACCCTGATGAAGGCAGATAATCTACTTTTTATCTAATAGATAATATATCCTATATTACGTGTCGAGCCTCATCGAGAAAATATATTCACTGGTTATAAGAAATATCCTCAGCTTTTACACGAAAAACATTATACAATATTCTAAAAAATACGGTATATGGAAGTTTAAAGGAGTATTCCCATACCGATATACCATATCTGGAGAACTCTTATCAAAGATACTTTCTATATTGAAGAAGCTTATTATTGAGAGAGGACTAAGGCTTAATGTAATTGAGATAGGGGCTGGGTCAGGCATTCTACTTAAATCGATTTACAATCCAAATACCTATCTAGTAGCAATAGATATATCATGGTTATCATGTGTAAATACGTTATTGAATTTAGGGTATAAAATAGATGTAATCTGTGGAGACTCGGCAGAAATGATAAAGCAGGGTAAATTTGATATAGCCTATAGTAACCCCCCTTATATGAGATGTAGGCCGAGAGGTATAGTTGAGTACTCTTACTGCGGTGGAGTAGATCTAGAGATCTATAGAAGGATTATATTATCATGTTTTAAAACTGCTAAAAATGGTATTATAATATTTACAAATAGCAAGTGTCTCAGCGGTATCGAATTTTCTTCAAATTTTTTTCCGAATATAATATGTAAGCCGATACTAACATCCAATGTTATTGGTATTGAGGAGGTTAAAGTCCACGTATGTAGGTATATAGGTAAATACTTCTAAGAATATTGGGTATAAGAGGAAGTATGGTAGCGTTTAGCCTTCAATGCTCCTCCCTATACGACCTATCTACCTCATTAATCGTGTAGTGCTGGGGTTTCAGGTTATGGACAATGAACATGAAGCCCTTTTTAGGGTCAGTGTGCTTCCCGCAGGTGTAGACGTCTAGGGTGGCGTACTGGTACTCGGGCCACGTGTGGATGGCTATATGACTCTCTAAGACTAGGGCGATCACTGATACGCCACCCTTAGGGCCTCTTACTTTCCAGGATTTTAAGTCTAGGAGCTTAGCGTTAGACACCTTAACCGCCTGCCTCACAAGTCTCCTTAGGTACTCCTCATCTTCAAGTATTTCCTTTGAGCATCCGTAAAGCTCCCCAAACACGTGCTTGTTCACAATCTTCATTTATCGACCCCGATAAAATAAAGTTGTGATGGGAGGATTTATGCTTTCTCCTCACACAGCCCAATCTCATTACCAGAACATTTTAGAACACCAGCCCTATTGTCATCCTATCCGATCTCTTACAGTATTTGACGCTATCACCGATGCCATCGAATCCATTGCACATATCATAGTCGTCTTCTATACTCTTCCAGTATATCTATAGACTAAATTATCTAGGAGAGATTTCTCGCTAGAGATAAATGCATTAAGCACTCTAATAGTAGGTATTTCACTACTGTTTACATATGTAAGGATGAAGGTGTTAGGTGAGTAATAATTATCTACACATCTTAATCTAGTTAATTAAACTAATATTCTATTTGAGAAATGGATTTGGCACACATAGTAAATGAATTGATGAATAGATATAGAGATTTGAAGGGAGTAACTAGCTATATCGACCGAGCTACCGAGTCCACTACATACTATGAGGATTCAAAGGGATATGATGAGATTGAGTTAGAAGACTTTAAATTAAATATCAAGAGTTTTAGAGAGCCGTCTCATCCACCTGAGTTAGAGGGTATAGTAGCTATAGACTCTTCTTCATATAGAATAGGTGATACCAATGAAGGATATATATCAGTCTTTAGGGGCACGATTATTGAAGAAGGGTCTAAAAATATCATCATGAGATTCGGCCCGTATATTATCCACGTGACGAACCAGTCTTCTCTCGATATATTAAATAGATTTAGAAGTATATTTGGGCTAGAGCCTATTTCCACTAGACAGCTACCATCACTAAATAAGGTTTCCGATAGAATTAGGAATTATTTTGAGAGGATTCTACAGTTACATGCAGCTTCAACCTTTAAAAACCACATGATATTTATAGATGGATCGCTGATGGGTGGAACTATAGATACTCCATATAAGGTTATGGATAGGATAATCTCAGTAGGGTTGAGGAATAGGAATCATTTTATCGGGTTAAGCAAGTCATCTAGTCTTAGACTAAAGGATGGTAGGCCTATAACGGCGTTGATCCCAAATTACATTATAGGCTATATAGAGATCTCAGGCTATATCTCATATAGTGTACGAAGTAAAGTATTTGGAAATGTATATGTTGCAAGGTTTACGATGGATGGTGAAGTATTTAGGGTCGATGTTAAGCCGTTTAATATTAGCGGCGACGATATATTATCTATCGTATATTCTAAGATGGATTTTGTGAGAGGGTATCCATATTTACTGTATCTCTCCCACGTATATTCAGTATTTAGACGTAGAGATATCATAGCTATAAAATCCTATATTTTCTCACGAGGAGTATCGACATATGGTAGCGTCGATAGATCTTATCTACTGCCAAAATACTAGTAGATCATATCTTTAAGATATAGAGGGAATATACTGAGCCATGATATAATAGTTTGGCGTGGGGAGGTCCTATCCCATCATTCCTAACTATTATATATATCGTACTTAGACCCGGTATATGGGGAATTCTAGAGTAGATCTCGTGGTTAAGTATATATTCAGCCCAGTATCTCTTAATTAAACTCTCTTTAAACACTATGATTGAATTAGACTCTATCATATTACCTATAGCGGTAAAATCATTATATTCCAGCATATTAATCGTTGGGTGTAAATGATTTATAGTCATGAGTGTATTTGAAATCGGCATTGTAAAAATTACCAGAGATATTAGGAGCATATTAAACCTATTTTCCACTAGGGATACGATATATCCTAGGATAAGGCTAGATGGTAGAAATGTCATTATTAGGAATCTATAAACCCAGTTACTATTCCAAGGTATTATAAGAAATAGGTCGAGAATCGCTATTGAAAATAAGAATTTTATATTATAATCATTCTTATACAGCTTATATCCAATTAAAATGATTGATAAGAAGAGTGCCGTTATCCCGGGGATATACATAGTTATACTAGGAGTCCTCCTTATATTCTCCTCACTACTCGTGATATCACTTATAAATCCAAATCCTCTATTTAAATCTCCAAAATAGAATGGATTTAACAGATACCCTACATAGTAAATCGTAATCGATACTATAGCTATCAGTAACACCATTCTCCATTCTCTATCTCTACCTAGTAAAGAAATTAGGGTATATCCTCCTAAGATGATGAGAATTAATGCGAAATCTAATATATGTGTAAGCCCAGCAAGTAATGTGAATAGGAATATAAGAATGTAATCTCTTGAAGTTTTGCCGTCTTTAAATAAATAGATCATTACCAACCCTATGAACACGATTCCAAACTGATTCTTAACGAAGTCTGCAAGCATCCTTAGGTATAGAGGTGAGTATAAAATTAGTAGAATCGTGGTTATAGCAGGGATATACTTTCCTGTAACCTCCTTAATCAATATATAAAATGGGATTGAGGCGGATGCAGCTAATATCGATGCCCCAATTATAAATCCTAGTCTGATGTCATTAACTACATATGCTATAGCATACAGTATATAGAATGTAAGTGGAGGATCCCCATATTTCATGGATCCACTTCTCAATATCTCCCTAACTTGAATCATATAGTATGGGGCGTCGACCCCAATTACCAACGGGTCCCGGTCTATCAGATGATAGTAGATGTAAATTGCTGAAACTAATATAATAGTTATAATTAAAAAATCAATTTTCTTGAGCCGCAGACCACTATACATCATAAATCTTATCTTAATACATGTATTTATCTAGAGAGTTAGGAAATATTCAACTATTATTGATACACTATATATTATAGAAATGAAATTATATAACAAGGTTGGAGATGAATTATATATTCTATATCATTATAAAGAGGGTCTTGAGACCGGGGACTCACTTTTAATATGGGATGGGGAGGCTAGGAGAGGATTATTATCGTATGTAATCGGGCATGAATTCATTACCGTAAGTGGTATATTGGATGAACTTATTAAGAGGGAGATTGTAGAGAAGGAATATAATATTATGGAGTATTCTAGTGAGGAGTTGTCAAAGCTCTTATCTGGAGTATCTAGTTTGAAGATTGCTAAGGCGAAGATCATTATGGAGGTTAAAGACGGTGAAGTCACTTTCTGGAGTGGATGGATCCC
>DQXH01000078.1 GCA_011043415.1 Thermoprotei archaeon
ATAAATAATAATGCTGGGGTGGCGGGGTAGGGCTGGGGGGCTGGCCGTCCCCCGATACCCGAAACCGGCCTATGCGGGGGCCAGTAACCCCTGGGTAAATGTATGGTGTATGCACTCTACATATAACTGGCTGATGACCCTCTCTCCATAGGGGGTCTCTCTCCCCATCAGCCCAGCTGGAGAGCTAGGTTGATGGGGAAAAGGGCGAATCGGGTTAGGCCCGGGAGGGAGCAGCCCTAAGCCCTTGGGAGCCGCTCTATGGTCAGGGGGGCGAAGGTACCCAGTTATATGTAGAGTGCATACACCATACAGGAACCAGGGGAGCCCGCCACCCCTTAAATATTAAATATCTTTAAAAATGCTTTTCCAAATATTAAAATTTTGATATAGGCCGGGATGCCCGAGTGGTTAAGGGGGTGGCCTGCTAAGCCACTGGCCGAGAGGCCGCGTGGGTTCGAATCCCACTCCCGGCGTTATTTACTTATATTACATTTATACCCCTATATTATCTCTTGATGGTTGAGGGACCGACGGCTAAATTATATTCAATTATGATTAATAAGGCCTTATTAAATGGAGTTATTGAAGATATTTATGTAAAAAGTAGAAGGGTGTATATTGATCCTAAGAAGTTATTAGGGCATAGATTAATGCTTTCAGATACTTATGGTAAGAATATACTTTTACGTATTGACGGATATGGTATTAGGATCCATTTAATGTTATATGGGTCTATACATATATATGAAGCTGATGAAGAACTCAAGAAACCTTTTAATAGAGTTAGGCTCCTAATTAAATTTCCTGATAGGAGACTTGTAGTGTATAATGCACCTATAGTCGAAATCAATTATTTTAGGAATATACTAGACAGCCTTAAATCAAACCTAGGATTAGATCCGCTAAGGAGAGAGTGGAATAAAGATGAAGTATTAAAATACTTGTTGAAGAATGGTGATAAGAAGATAGGTGTAGCTTTACTCGACCAACGGATAGTTGCAGGTATAGGAAATATATTGAGGAATGAAATACTCTTCAGAGCGAAGATTCATCCGGAGCGTTTGATTAAAGATTTATCTACTGAGGAATTAAATAGGTTAATACGTATATCGAGGGAGTTATCAAGGGAGTTTCTAAGAATTAAATTGAAGAAAAGAAGATTAAGAGACCTCTTATATGTATATAATCGGGCGGGTAAAAACTGTAAGATTTGCGGGTCTAAAATAAAATTTTATATGCAGGATGAGATCAATAGAAAGACATTTGTATGTGAATACTGCCAGAGGAACAGACCTTCTCTAGATACCTTTATAATTTAGTTAACGCAATTATCTCCTAATATATTCCCAGGGTAAATAGAAGTATTTGGATATGATTGTAGTCGATATCCATGAACCAAGATATATAGCTGAGGCGTTAAGCAGGAAGGGGGTTCAAGTGAGTATCAGGAAGTTAGACGTAGGAGATTATATTATAGGTGAACTGGGGATCGAGAGAAAGAGTGTCAAAGATTTCTATCGCTCAATTATTGATGGTCGATTATTTGATCAGCTAAAAAGACTTAGTGATGCGTATTCAAATAATCTTCTGATATTGGAAGGAGATGTTATGAATTTTCTATCTAAATCGGGTAATCCTAAATCAATATTAGGAGGTATTATAACGATAATACTGGGTTTCAATACAAAATTATTATACTCAAGGGATATCGACGAAACTATAGAAATATTGCATATTATCTGGCGTAAAATTAGGTTCTCACGTAAAAGAATGGTAATAAGATACAAGCCTAAAATAATGTCTCTTGAGGACCGTCTAGTATATATTCTCCAAGGTTTTCCCGGAATCGGGGATAAACTAGCACGTAATGTATTAAATCATTATAGAACACTGAGAAACTTTATAAATACAACTATCTCAGAGCTAAGTAGTATAGAGGGAATTGGAGAGAAGAAGGCTAGAGAAATATATAGGGTAATAACTGCAGACTATAGGAAGTTAAAGTATTCATCAAGATGATTAATATATCGATTTATCGTAACGAGTGAGGATTTGATTTAAGGTTGTGTATGTGGCTTCAATCTATATATAAGGATTATAGAGATTTAGAGCTAAAGTGTGCTAACGAGTTAGATTACTTATCTGGTAAAATAAGAAATCCATTAATCAAAGTTATCTTAAAATGATTGCGGAAGACTCTAGGAAACATTCGCTAATATATAATGCTTTAATCGAATTGCATAAACTTAGTCTACATTTGATTACTGAGGAGGAGTATAAGATGATAAAAACCGAGTTAAATAGGTATATTAAAATAGAGGAGATGATTATTAATGTTAAGAAACTTATTAGTCAATCTAAGGTAGTTGCAGGGATCCTTCTATAAAAAGGTATACTTAAAGATGAAGAGATGTATCATAACCTACCATTGTAATTAAAAGAAACAGTTATTAAAAGAGAATTATGTTTAGATGCTGAGAGATGGGAAAAGATATGGAAAAGGAATTTATATAGAGAGTAATATTACTGAGTGGATGCTAATTTTTTGATTTTAATGAGAGAATGATTCTATTCACTCGAGTTTATCTAATTATATGGAATATACTTCATACACTATAATTCTGCATTATATGGCATTTTCCAGTCATTGTTTATAGTAGTGCCTCCGATTTTAGGAATTAAAGGCGTCATTCTCTTATGTTCATTTTTAAAGACCCTATTAATAATCTTATTGACAAGGTCTTTAGGGATTCCAGTCTCCATATTAATTCTATCAATATCATATCTTTGGTCTATAAAATAATACAATACCGTGTCAATTATCTCATATGATATTCCTAATTCATTTTCCGCCGTCTGTCCGGGCCATAGTCTAGGACTACTCGGCTTTAAATATATTTTCTCTGGTAGTCCTAATCTCTTTCCCATTATCCTAACTTGTGTTTTATATAGATCCCCTATCGGAAGCATATCGACTCCTCCGTCTCCATACTTTGTAAAATATCCTAGTAAAATCTCGCTCTTATCTCCAGTTCCACAAACTAATAAATTGTTGACGTTTGCATAGTAGTATAATATAATCATTCTTATCCGTGCTCTTACATTTCCATTTGCAATATCATTTTCTTTGTAGAATGGAATTGTATTTATAATTGTATCATAGATATTGTCGATCGTTATTAAATGATACTTAATGTTTAATTTTTCGGCTAATTCTATCGCATCATCTATATCCTCCCTCGGAGTAGTTCTTGAATCTGGTAAGATTAATCCGTGGACCTTCTCAGACCCTAATGCTTTTACCGCTATCGCAGCTGTTACAGAGGAGTCTACCCCCCCACTTAATCCTATTACTAAACCTTCTAATCCGGTTTCACTTAATTTCTCTCTTAAAAAGGATAGTATCCTATTTAATGCATAGTCGTAGTTTATAGGTGGTATTATTGTCTTCATAATATCTACAAAATATTCATATTGAGACATATATTATATTTTCATATATTTTTGATAGGGATATAACATGTCACTGCATATAACTCTCGCACAAGTGAAACCTGTAATCGCAAATCCTGAAAAGAATATCAACAAAATTAAGGAGTCTATAGAAAAAGTGTATGATAGTAGTGATTTAATTATATTCCCCGAGTTATTCCTTATAGGCTATTATAGTAAAGACTTGATATACAGATTAGCTGAATATGTAAATAGTGATAGAATTAAGAGAATAATAAGATTAGCAAGGGAGTACAATATAAACATAGTTACAGGCTTCGCAGAAAGAGATAGTAAATATGAAATACTATATAATTCTGCATTACTAGCTAAGCCAGATGGTTCAATTCATGTATATAGAAAGATGCATCTGCCCGATTTTAGCGTATTTGATGAAGCAAGATATTTTAGGCGATGGGATGGCGATATAGAATTATGGAATATAAATGGGTTCGACGTAGGTACCATGATCTGTTACGACATATTTTTCCCTGAGATATCACGTGCATATACTTATAGAGGTGCTAAAATACTAATAGGGATCTCCGCTACGCCAGATTTTTCTATGCCATTCTTCCATAAACTTATAGAAGCTAGAGCTATAGAAAATACAGTATATTTTATATGGGTGAATTCGGTAGGTACTTTTGATGGGCTAGGATTTGCAGGCGGATCTAGAGTAATTGCGCCTCTAGGCTCAGTATTATATGAGGGCCCTATGATGAAAGAGGATTTGAAGACGGTTGAACTAGATTTACATGAAATTAGGGTAGCTAGAGAGAAAAGACCAGTATTAAAGGATATGTCTTTAGCCGACGTTGAACTGATTAAGAAGGGATTTTTGGCCAAAAAATAAAAATAATGAATATATTTCTTCTCCTTAATACTGTATTACTGATAAATATTATCCTATATTCCCTCACTCTAGAATATGTTATCATACATGGCTATTCTATCTCAAGAACTAAAGAGGAATATCTAATGTATTATTCATATATTTTCTTAGCATTGAATCACAGAGTTTCCCTAGTGAAACTAGTTGATCAAATATAAATCTAATCAAAGCCGACCTTCCACTAATTTTTTGAGATAGTGTGTGGGGTAATTTTATATAAATATTTTCCTGCAAAGTGACCGAGTAGTATATTTAATAATTACCTAAATATATCATCGAGTTTAATTTTTGTATGGCGATGAAGATTCTAGTAAACACTGATAGATGATGAACGTCGGAACTTCTGAGCCTTATTATTATATCTACTAAAACTCAAGAGAGTAATATATCCTAATTATTTTTGAGGCTGGTATTATGAAGCTTTTAAATAAAGTAGCTGTTATAACTGGTGGTGGTAGGGGTATCGGTAAAGCTATTGCATTAGAATTTGCGAGAGAAGGGGCTCATATAATAGTAAATTACAAGAAAAGCAGGGATGAAGCATATAAAGTAGTGGAAGAGGCGAATAAATTAGGTGTCTCTGCATTAGCCGTGTATGCAGATGTCTCTAAATATAAGGATGTATTAAATATGGCTAAAACAGTGTTAAATAAGTATGATAAAGTCGATATACTCGTAAATAACGCAGGGGTTTTAATAAATAAAAAACTATTAGAGACCTCTGTAAGAGAGTGGACGAAGGTAGTCAATGTAAATTTAAACGGAGTATTTTATACGATAAAAGTATTTGGGAAGATAATGGCGTCTAATGGAGGGGGGAGCATCATTAACATTGCTTCTGTAGCAGGATATATTCCACTTATGAATGGTGGTGCATATAGCGCCTCTAAAGCGGCCGTGATTATGCTGACGAAGCAGGCGGCGCTTGAATTAGCTTCAGAAGGAATTAGAGTGAATGCGATATGCCCTGGACCAATTAAAACCGATATGCTATTAAGTGAATATACAGAAAGGGAGCTTAGAATTAGGGAAAGATATATGCCGTTAATGAGGATCGGCGATCCTATAGACGTGGCTAAATTAGCTGTTTTTCTTGCGTCTGATGATTCAAAGTACATAACTGGAGAAGCATACGGAATTGATGGTGGCTTCGCTATCAGCACGTATCTGCTTTTAAATAAGCTGTTGAAGAGAGATTAGTAAACATGTAATTGTTACATTAAAAAGAAATTGAGTTTTTATTACCTAATTCTATTTAGACTTTCCCCTGCTCCTGTATATATAAGTATTACTGCTATCAAAATTAGAATTTCTCCGATGACAGTAAGATATGGAACTAGTGATACTATAATCCCAATAAGATATAGTATCCCTGCTGTGTGAATGGTATTCGATACATTCTCCAAGTCTCCTAATCTTATAAGCATTACTGAGAATAATATCCACCCTATAAATACCATTATGAGGCCTAATAGAACTAATATAGCGAATCCACCTGTTGTTGCAAATAATAATGCTGGTTCACGTGGTCCAGCTGGTGGTAGAGTGGCTACAGCACCAGCTAATGCTAATATAGCTAACAATGCGATAATCAGTCCAATTACAATTATAGTTACCCCTGTCCTACCTATTCCGAGTTTACTGGGGTTATAATTCCTCAGGTTTCCAGTAGCCATAAACCAATATATAAAACCTATTAACATTAAAATACCAGATATAAATGCAACTAATACTATGCTACCTATCGTGGAGACGATCGAACCTAGGCCCATCTGAGGGGACATAAATATCGAAAGACCTAATATAGATATAGCGTACACTAAGCCTATTAAACTAACTATAACCGCCAATATCTGTAACAAGGCTCCAGTTCTTAGTCTATATAATCCGTCTACAAGTTCTCTGGTATCTTCCGTCGTCATAATGATCATCCAACATAGTATATCTTAGAATTATAATGATATCACATCTAATTTAATATTAGATTAATTGCTACATGTATCAAGTTAATATTCCGTATTTATTTCTTTTTAAATCTTCAAAATTATGTAAGTAGCAATATATATATGCTTAATTAAGAGGTCTTTTTTTATATTTCTACATATGTGGCTTGTTTATAGTTTGCTAACATTATTGTTGTGGGGTGTTTGGGGGTTTTCACTTAAAATTGTCATGGAATATGTGGATTGGTTTCAATATTATATATATGCAACTATAGTTCCAGTCATCTTATCAATTCTTATCGCAATAATTTATCGAGACTATATCACTATAAATGTCAAAAGCTTTTCACTGATTATATTAGCCAGTCTTGCCGGATCGGTAGGATATATATTTCTAGTACTTGCATTAAAATATGGTCATGCATCGATAGTTGTTCCAATGACTGCATTATACCCTGCAGTAACATCTATAATAGCGTATTTTGTATTGAAAGAGAGGCTGGCCATGCATCAGTGGGCTGGGTTAATTCTTGCGATAATAGCCGTAACATTATTGTCGATTGAAAGTCTTTAGAGTATCAGGCTTAGTCATTGTTTCAATAAGTTGAAGTTGCATGAGGTATGTTAGCAATATGAAGACGGAGGCCATGCTGCTAACATAGAGCCGTTGGATCTAAGGCCAGGTCTATTTTATAACAATAACATATTTAATATTGGATAGATGGCAATCTGTTTAAAATATTCGAGTACATTAGATTTTTTGATGAGTGAATTGCGGGGAACTACGCTTAAGGTGTATCTTTATCTAATTAAAAGTGGCAAGAATAAGATAGGCGTTAGAGAATTAATGAGAGAACTAGGTATGAAGTCTCCTAGCCACGCATATTATCATCTTGATAAACTTGTTTCAATGGGTCTTCTTGAAAAGAAATATGGTGATTATTATCTAGTTAAAAATGTCAAAATAGATTATTTGAAGGATTTTATTTTTATTGGTAAGGGTCTGGTGCCAAAATTCTTATTTTACACTGTGTTCTTTTTAATTATCTTTATATATGGAATCATGTATCCGAGGATCTTTGAGTTATACTATTATATTACAATCATATCATCTGCTATGGGGGTTATAATATCACTTTATGAGACAATATCTGCCTATAAAAAACTTAAGATCTAGCTTCTAAAAACTAGGATTATATTGTCTCTAAAGCTTAGATATACTTTATACTTCTACTTAAAATATTACTTAGATAGAATAATAATGTTCTCTAGGTGTTTAAATGAGTAATTATGCCTATATTAGGATCCTATATGCTTTAATATTCTCCATATTAATTACGATAGCATTATTTTATTTAACGCTTGAAATACCATATGAACTAGATAAATATCTCCATAATTACTACCCTGATATATTCTGGGAATTCGAGCTACGGGAGAAGTTTTTAAATACGATAAGACCCTATGATATATGTCTCTAGCAATAGTAATTATATTAATTCTGTTAGGATTCTATCTAAAGAAAACATATTTATCATTATTAGGTCTCTATCTATATATATCCCCATATTTGGATACTTCGCTTTTGCAATGTTCTTCTTAGCAGGTATAGGTATACTTAGGATTATATGGCTCCCTATAATTGAATTATCACCCGAAATCCTTAAAGTAGGCCATGTTGCAATACTACCATTTATAATTTTACATAGCGCAGTATCTAGCCAATATCTCTATGCTTTTTCGATATTTATCGCAATATTATTAATTGCATCTGGGCTTTTCCTATTTTCTATAGGAGTAGTTACATGGTTATATGGAAAACTTATGGGCCTTAATATAATCGATTTCTGGATATATAGATTCATAAGACATCCCCAATATCTTGGATTTATAATATGGAGTTATGGCCTCCTAATTCTAATCTATTTCTAGCCACATGTTATAGGGGCATTTTCAGTGTTTCCAAGTTTACTTTGGCTTCTCTCTGTCATGTTGATTATTAGTATAGCTCTCTTCGAGGAGCGTAAATTAGTAGAATTATATGGTGAAAATTATATTAGATATATAAATAAGACTTCCTTTATGCTCCCAATACCTAAAATAGTATTAAGGATACTCTTATATCCAGTAAAATCTGTATTAGGTGATTTTGTAGAAGATGATAAAAGTATAATGGCTGCGGTACCTTTTTTCATATATCTTAGTAATGATTTATAATTTATGAGTCTGACTAAATAGACTGTCTATTCCTCTCGATCCTCTTCTTCCTCAACATCCTCTTCAATCTCCTCTCTCTTGATTTCTCTTCTAATTGCCTTCAACTCTTCCTCTATTCTCTTTAAATATTGAGCCTCAATATACTCTTCTCTTAATTTGATTATCAAATCCTTAACTTCCCATGGGTTCTCTATCCCCTCTATTTTCCTTTTAACTCGATATAATCCAGATGATATTGATTTATCTTCAGGCGTTAACGATCTTAGTACGCCGCTACCGCTTGTCATGGAGATGATTACATCACCATACTTAAAGATTCTTCCAAATAACCCCTGAAATGCAGTAACTTCTATTATACCGTCTATAGGTAAGGTTGTAACTTGTATCGTGCCAAACTTCTGTCTTACTATAACTCTCTTATTTGTAATATAATATCTTCGCCCTCTCACATAAAAGTATATCAATGGTATGGCGATTAATGCTATGATTACCAATGCTATACTTCCATATCCTAATATATCTCTATATCTAATTATATAGCCTCTAAGTAGGTCTAATATATACTCGATCAATGCATATGTATTTTCAACGGGATTTAGCGAGAATTTTGGTGTAGGTAAATTTTCTAGTCCCAACGTAGATGTGAAGGCCTCCAATATTGTTTTTAAATATGATGCTAGAAATGAGATTCCATATCCTATTAGTAAGAGATAAAATGAATATTTTAATATATTCCAGAATAAATGCTTTATATCTCTTGTGATTCTATAATGCCATATAAAATAAGTTGTTAAAAATATAATTATCGGAGGCAATGCATCATATACGGAAAGCTTAGAATTAAAAAATATATATAAAGAATATCCTAGTAATCCAATTAACAACACAACTATAAAGTCTCTGATTTTAGAGGAAAGTTTCATTTTAAGCACGCTATATATTTCCTCCTCAGGCATAAGCTTAAAATCTATAGGTATGTATCCTCTAGTCAGTTCTCTGATATTCTCAGGTATCTTAACTTCCTTAGACATAACTCTCAATTAAAATAGTATCTGAATTCAGATATAAGGGAGTATTGCCCCATAGCCTCGGTACAAATGTTTCATTGGTGTCTAATAACTGGTATTTAATCTCTGAAGTAGGTACCTCTTAATCGTTTATAAACATTACACGAATGTAAGGATATCTAGTTGTAAAAATAACCTATTTTTAACCTCATAATATACGTTGATAAACGCATTAAACTTGATATAAGTGATAATGTGCTGTAATATATTTCAATAGAGGTGTGGTTAGTGCCTATTAAATTTGAAGAGGAATGGGATGAGGATGAGTTTGAGTTTAACGAAGAGGATTTCGAAATAGAGGATATTGGGGAAATATTCTGATATATTCCAAACCCTTTTTATAAAGGCTGGAGGAGTCTAGTTTCAATGGCCTTTTACAAGTTTAACATAAATAAACTACTAAAATCCAGGTATGAATATATAGTTATAGTTCCTCAAAAAATTACCTTAGCAATTTTGAATACATTAATAATTCTAAAGGTACTTTGGTTGGAGGGGGGTCCATGCGGCGTCGGTATAATAATGTCTCTCAATATTTTTTCAATATTATTCACAAGCTTCTCAATACGATTCTTATCCAATATTAACATAATTAAAAAATTCTTGTTCTCATCACATATCGTATTGATTATAGCAATTCTTTTTGCGTTATCAGATAGTATCCTATCTCTATATCTCTCATCTTTAATGATATTCATGTCCGGATATTCAATATATTATTCAATATATTCTATGATAAATTCAATTGGATATAAAACCAAATCCATCGAACTATCTCGCTTTGAGAAGATCGGAGGCTTAGCATGGATATTAGGATTATTACTAGGTGTTTTATTAACGTTATCACTACCTATAAATTATATTTTCCTAATAGTCTCGATATTTCCATTAACAGGGATTTATCTTACAAAAAGAATCTTCAATAACTATTATGTAAGGAGGAATTATATTGACTTTGACGGAGAACCAGAAGCGTCAGAGGAAATTAATATTTTTAACTTTTCTTTTTCGCTAAACGCTATGAAAGACTGGATGTTACATAACATATATGTCATAAATAAAGTCTCTAAAATTATAGTCATATTGACTATAATTCAATTCTCTACAGCCTTAGCATCTACTCAGTTAACACCATATATATTATCCTTAGGATATTCACCAAGTCACGTATATGTTTTATCTTTAGCTAGTTCATTAATCTCTACTTTTACATATGAAAAAGCAGGTACTGAGTTTAATGGTAGAGAGAGCCTGCTAAGGGCAATGTCATATAGGATTCTTACATATGCTTTTTTCATAATATTGATAGTTACAAATTATGTATATACATATGCTATTGGATATTTTTCATTACTCGCTGTCTATATCTTAATGGGCTTTTCATGGGCATATACATATATTAATATAAATTCAATTCTAATTGAGCTAAATAAAAAAGAGCTTTCTGTAGTGAACCTAATTGGATATTTAGGCTTTATATTAGGTGCATTGTTATCAAGTATAATAATTTTATATGCATCATTTACAATGACCTTAATTTTATCCCTTCTGACATTATTGATTGAATCGGCGTATATTCTATATGATAAGATTAACTTTCATAGGAATATCTTTAATCCAGTCAGGATCAATGTACTAATCCACAATATCCATATAAACTCTCATAGTAGATGACAGGATTAATATAGTAACATACTTTATAGATGAGAGCAATACTTACTTTAATCAGAATCGCAGTGATATGTAATTTTTCTCTATAAATCTATTAATAGAGTTTCATAGGGTGGATCTAGAGACCGAAATATCGATATAAAAAGTAATGAGTCAGGAAATCCACGGCTTTTCTCTTAATTTTTCGTATAAAAATCTTCTCTGTCCACCTCTACTCATAGACGCCAATTCATCTCTATACCTCTCTTTAAGAATTTTAGCTTTACAACATAATATAACGTGTCATATATGATCTCAGCCTTTTCAATAGCTTCGTAATCATCCTTAGAATTATATCGTAGACCTGTCATGATGGCATCCAGCCCCATCATTCGGGAGCCTCCTCATATTCATATAGGTCGGCTGCATGCATATTTTTAACTAATTCCATTAATGCAGGGTCGTTTAATCATATTCTTCGATAATAGTTTCAAAACTGCATCTTCCGTTTCTATGACCTAATTTGACACCTTTTACATCAAATGGTATAGCTTCTGTCTCCCTAACTATCTTAGGAATTTCCTCCTCTGGTGCAAATATAAATTCTGCATCAGGATCGATGAATTTCTTTATAAGTCATGGGTAAGCTGTTCTATCCACATGTATAAACTTGCGTGTAATCCACTTTAAGGGACTCACCGACGTGACAATTATCAATTATGGCTATATAAATATTGGAGGGTCGAAGGAATATAGCTCGTTATCAAATTAACTTGAAAAATTATGTAGGGAGTCTTTAATAATACTTATATTATTTTAATTAATAAGGAGATTTCTGCGATGTGGGACTTTAACAAATTTTTACATGAAATAGACTTTCTAGGTGATTTACTAAATAAGCGTATAGATAGTTTGAAGGCAGAATTAGATTTTAAGCCTCTGATAAGGCAGTTAGATCATAATCTGGCGTTAGAAACCGCTTTAGAATATTTTGGAGAAGGTGATTATAAGGTATTAGGTATCGATGGTTCAATGGTTCATAAGGAGAGGCTTGAAATTATTATATTATATATAGCTATAGCAGGCTTCACAGCTCCAATATTTATAAGAAAGAATCATGTTGCAGTCGATCTTAAAAATGTGTCCAGGGAGGATAAATACGTTTTATCAGCTATAATACCGTTATGGCTTGAGGACGTCACGGATGTGCTTAAACTTCATGAGATAGGGTTAAGTAGAAGTCTTGATGCAGCTATAGAGGGCATCCCCTTCTCCATAATGACATTCGGGGAGTTCTACCTTGGATATAAAGCTGTAAAGGAGGATGAATCCGTTAGAATTATATTGTTTGACAGACCCTTTGCGAGTACCATACATCCATATCAGAGGGATCTACGTAAATTAATATTTGATGGGGATGGAGGAGTATTTACTAAAGTCGAGATAGATGGAATTAGATTGTCTAAAGCCGATCTACTTCTTGGACTATATTTGGGGCCGAATGTATATAAACTCCCATTTAGAAAACCATATAAACTATACTCCATTATACAGGAAATCATATTGAACGGCGGAGAATCAAGGTATTCTGAGCTTGAAAAGAAGTTTAAGGTATCGAGAGATAAAATTATTAAGCATCTCAAGAGGCTAGATGAAGAGTATCTCAATAACACATTAGTCGATGAATATACATATGATGGAATCGTTTTAAATAAAGATGTATTAAATTATTGGGATAAGATCAAGCATCTAGTAGAGGTGGTTGGGCTAAATATTTTTAAGATGCCCATTACAAGGCATCCGTTATACCTCGGTAATGACATATGGATTGGCACTAAGGAATTGAATAGTATCACATTATTTATGATATATGACATGATTAAGGAGGCTTTAAATAGGAATAAATTGCTGGTGGGGATCGGTAAAGATACATATGTAACTGATATTACTAGATCTATCCTACC
>DQXH01000079.1 GCA_011043415.1 Thermoprotei archaeon
AATCACCCTCATCAAATATAATTAATTCTAGATAGGTTTATAATGGACATCTAGTCATATCCCTACTGTATGGACAGTGTGCACATGACGGGATATTCCCCCAGCAGTCTGTCTCATTGGATAATGTTAACGTGCAATATTCTTGGAGTGGACAATCTAGACATGAAGGCTGCCTCATAAAGAAGACATTAAACCTGAATTTGATATACTCAGGCTTCCTCCAAATTGATAAAATACTCTCCTTATGTAAGTCTCCGAATATCACTTCATTAATCTCCCTCTCAACACCCATTATCACATTCTTCCATGAATGTGCATAGTATATGCATGGAGCCACCTTCCCATCATATCTTATAAACATCGAGTATTTCGATATAAATGGACAGCTCCTCTCACTATATGATACATTGAAATTAGGTAGACTAATGTCTACACCATGCTCCAAACCAAGTCTGATCATACTATCCATATACCTATTCACAACCTCCCTACACTTATCCCACTTGTAACATGATAAAGACTCTTCCTGAACAGGATTTAACGGAATCAAATTTGATATAATAATTCTTGATACACCGAGTCTAACTGCATATTCAGGGAGTCTCCTCAAGTCATCCATATTCATCCTATTCAATGTAAATTGAATATCTACTTCAGGATTCCTAAGCATATTCTCGATCTTAATCTCCTTAATCCGCTTTAAAGAATCTTCCACTTTAGGGAGTGAACCGCCAACTCTAATTAACTTGTATAACTCCTCTGAAATAGAGTCTATACTAACCACTATTTTATCAACCCCTGATTCGAGGATAACATCTAGATGCTTATCTAACAAGGATCCATTAGTATTTAAAAGTAGTCTCAGATCCCTTGACTTTATGTATCTTACAATATATGATATATTTGGATGTGTCAATGGCTCACCCCACCCAGATAAACTAATCCACTCAACACCAGTCTCTGAAGCCTCATCAATAATCTTTCTAAATAACTTTAGATCCATATCATGGAAACCTTCTGAAAGCCAGTTTCTAAAACAGTGTATACAGCTATAGTTGCATTTAGTGGTGACCTCGAGCATAATCTCCTTGGGTGTAGTATCATCCCTACTTTCTATAACCCATTCTCCGAGCCGCATCATTTTAAAAATAATATAACAATGTAATATATAACTTCGTATCAAATTATGTTATTTAACATAAGTAAAGTTTTTCCTTAATAATTGTTAAAAACATTAATAAATATATATAACGATATATTACATTATAAAAATATTTAACTATTTGGTTTTAAATCTGGTGTAGATTATGGTAGGAGGATACATGGGTAAACTTATTAGAGTGGATCTCTGGAGTGGTAGAATCAGGATCGAGGATCTTCCGCCAGAGAATATTTTAAAGAGTTGGATTGGTGGTAGAGGATTGGGTGTATACCTTGCTTTGAAGGAGATTAACCCTAAGATCGATCCATTATCACCATCTAATAAATCATTTATATTAACTGGGCCTATCACAGGCGTATCTGGAATCGCTGAGAGTGGTAGATGGTGTTCAGTAACTAAATCTCCGTTAACATATACTATACATGATAGTCAGAGTGGGGGGAAGTTCGGTCCTGAGCTGAAGTTTGCAGGATTCGATGGAGTGATTATTGAAGAGGTAAGTGAAAAACCAGTATATCTCTGGATACATGATGGTAAGGTCGAGATTAGAGACGCTAAGCGTTTATGGGGGCTGGATGTACACTCCACTACAGATAAGATAAAGGAGGAACTTGCACCAGAGATAGGGCATGATGAAGCCAAGCATATTAAAGTCTTGGCGATTGGACCGGCGGGGGAGAGGCTTGTAAAGATAGCTAGTCTCATGAATGATAAGAATAGGGCTGCGGGTAGGGGAGGACATGGTGCCGTATGGGGTAGTAAGAAGATAAAGGCTATAGCAGTTAGGGGGCATTCGAAACCTAAGGTAGCTAAACCCGATCTATTTAAGGAGGCTGTTATGGAGGAGAGTAAGAAGCATAGAGAGAGTCCGGTAACCTCAGAGGGGCTTCCTAAATATGGGACTGCGATACTTGTAAATATAATTAATAGTGCTGGATTATACCCTACGAGGAACTTTAGGACCGGTGTATTTGATAAGGCTCCAGATACTAGTGGAGAGACACTAGCCGAGAAATATCTCGATAAGAAGAAGAGTGTTGAGGAGGCTTGCTGGGGCTGTATGATTGCATGTGCGAGATATACTAAAGTCGAGAACTCTCCATTTAGCGGTGAAGGTGGAGGGCCTGAATATGAAACTATATGGGCATTCGGAGCCCAGACGGGTACTGGAAACTTGGAGGCTATTATAAAGGCGAACTACCTATGTAATGAACTTGGTTTAGATACAATTAGTATGGGACATACAATAGGTACTTTAATGGAGCTTGTAGAGCTTGGGAAGATTCCGATGGATAAGTTACGTGGTTTAAAGGCTGAGTGGGGTACTCCAGAGGCTATCGTTGAGCTTGTATGGAGAACTGCATATAGAAGCGGGATCGGAGACGAATTGGCTGAGGGTGCATGGAGACTCGCTAAGAAGTATGGTGCCGAGGAGTATGCCATGACTGTGAGGGGTCAAGAGCTACCTGCATATGACCCAAGGGGTGCACAGGGACATGGATTAGCATATGCGACGAGTAATAGAGGCGGCTGTCACCTAAGGGCATATATGATCTCACCAGAGGTCTTGGGCGTCCCCTCACTGGTTGATAGATTTGAAACTAAAGGTAAGCCTGCCCTAGTTAAGGAATTCCAGGATGTATTTGCAGTCATAGACTCTATGATCGTATGTAAATTCTCTAGCTTCGCGTTATGGGATGAAGATTATGCGAAGGCCCTAACTGCAGTCACTGGATGGGAGTTCACTAACGAGGATGTACATACTATTGGAGAGAGGATTTATAATGCTGAGAGAGCCTTCAATATATTAAGCTTTGGAGATGGAAGAAAATATGATACCCTTCCGAAGAGATTATTAGAGGAGCCTATGCCCGAAGGACCCTCAAAGGGTTATGTAGTTAAACTCGATGAGATGCTCGACGAATATTATAAGGTGCGTGGATGGGTGGATGGAAGGCCTACTAGAGAGAAGCTTGAGGAACTAGGTCTAAAATGGCTTGCAGATATACTTGAAGAGGAACGATTATTACCTACATAATCTTTCTATCTATATAGAGAAAACCTTAAACTATTTAAATACACAGCTAATTTAATTCACTTGACCAGCTATGAGGATGCTGTCTGGAAAGGATTTCATACGGTTTCATTTGATGATATAGTTAATTTCTTCTATAGTCTACCGGAGTATACGGATAGGCTGAGGGAGAGTTTCGAGATCGACCTTAATATCCCGGTTCTATGGAGTAAACCATCTAGATGAGTATTTATACATACACCTGCATATTTAGATATGGTAGTAGTATTTGCTAGGCAGGATCATATGCTTACAGCGGCGCTTCATCCAGAATTGACTAATGATATAAGGATATATAGATACTTTATTGATCTAATAAAGTGACTATATTAGAGCCTTTAATATCTTATAACCTTCTCTAGTAAGGCGGTATCTAGTTACCTCCCTACCGACGCCACCTTTAGTAGATATATGGATTAACCCAGCTACCTCAAGCTCCTTCAGATGCTGGTATACAGTGGGCAATCTAATCTTGACTCCATGTAACGATAGGTATTTCCATATCGAATATCCATAGTCATACCCACTTGATATAGCTTGTAGAATTAAGATCTTAGTCCTACCTAAACCCTTGACTAGCCCTCTCTCCACACCTAACTTACTTATTAAAGTATACATGATCTCCCTTACTGTAGCAGGATCCTTTAAACCATGTCCAGTGACTATAGCGATGATCCTCTCTACAGAGAATTTATTTAAGACGTATCTTATCGATGCTATGGAAGCGGCTGAAGCAATCTCCATAAATATACCTTCTAACCTTGTGACATCCTTAAGTGAATTCAATACCTCACTATACTCTATTTTAAATGCATATCCACCTGACTCTTCAATCGCCTTTATAGCGAGATGCTTATTCAACGGCTCGATATAGAATAGTTCCGGAATATACTCGTCTCTATATTCTTCAGAACCTAGTATTGCATCTACTATAGGTGAAGCGCCTCTAATCTGAACCCCAAATAATTTGGGTAACTCCTTGATACAGCCTAATTCATATAACTCCTTAAACCCCTTCCATAGTGAGTAAATTAAGCTTCCACTACCCATCGGAACAACTATACCATCTGTAGACTTAATGCCGATCGACTCGGCGATCTCATATGCTATGGTCTTAATCCCCTCCATATAATACGGGTTATTAGGTAGTATCGGATATACCCTATTTTCATCCCATAACCTTAAGATCTTATATAAACCTTCTCTAATATCCCTAACTAGATACGTCTCTCCCCCATACATTAAAATCTGGTATAACTTCCCCTTTTCAATAGTGAGTGGGATATATATATGTGATTTTATCCCTACATAAGATGAATAGGCAGATACCGAGACACCAAGATTCCCTGGCGAGATGACTGAGACTTCATTATAGCCTCTACACTTAACATGGGAGATTATTATAGATACCCCCCTATCTATAAATGAGCCGGTGGGATTCCTCGACTCATCCTTTAAATAGATTTCGCCGTTGAAATCGAAATATTTTGGAAGGTTAACTGACTTATGTATATAAGTCCCACCTTCACCTAGCGATACGATACATTTATAGTCTATTCGTGGAAGTAGGTTGAAACGCCATATGCTACTAGTATTTCTAAATCTCGGATTTAGGAGACCTTCTCTATAATCGTGAGACTCATATTCAAATAATAACGTACTATTACACTTTGGGCAAGATATATAATCACCGGAAAATACATTCCCACACAAACTACATTTTAACTTCATACAATATATAGGTTTAAACCTAAATATTATTTAAGACATTTAAGTAGATATAACATGGATGCCGCATACTTCTTAAATAATACTTTCTTAAAAAACTTCCTACAGATTAAAATCAATTCTCTATTGGATGGAGTCCTATATATTGTTTCAATAAGACTGTACCATGGGTTAAATACATTCTTGGAGATCAGCGCAGCGATCAACGGTACCATATACTTTATATAGATCCTTAAGATGGCGGATATTATTCTATTATCAGGATTACCTATATCTACATCGATGAAGACCCCCCCATCCCTTATTACTTTAGATAGGTTTCTAATAGCCTCTAGATGATTTATCGAGTCTCTAACCGCATATGCCGTATATACCGCATCTAGAGACCCTTCTCTAAACGGTGGGGATTCGAAGATCCCTACAACCGCATCATACCTATCTAAGAATATTTTTAGATTATTTAGCGATGATTTAAGAAGGCTGTATGAAGCGTCTAACCCAATAACATATACGTCACTCTTTGAGACTAATATTCTATATGTTAATAATCCTGAGCCAGCTCCCGCATCTAGAATATTTCCATCGACGATTTCCCTGCAGGCTAGATAACGAAGCTTATCACCATAACCGAGGCTGATAACCTTATTCACTCTCTCATAATATGCCCCCGTCTCTTCTATATCCCTAATTATTCTACCCCAAGTCTTTAGATTACTCATTACTTAACTATATTATATAATCTCGAGATCCAGGTTATTAAGCTAGAGTATATTACATTTAACCGTAGGTAATCATTATAATAACTTCAATTTTAGAGTGGCTAACTATGATTATATAATATAGGAGGGTATAGAGATTGAGTAGGAGAATAAAGGGCGTATCATTTGACTTATGGTTTACATTGATATGGTCCGACGACGATATACTTGACGAATATACCAATGCAAGGATAAATGCATTATATAATGTGATCTCAAAGTATAATACAAAGATTTCGGTTGAGGATGTAGAGAAGATATATAGCTATACAGCTCATTTCAGGATGATTATAAACCCGAGGAAACTGATAAAATATATTTTATACGCGGTTGGATTAGACCCGAGTGAAGAGGTTATTGAAGAGGCTTTCAATGCATATGATAGAGCCACGTATAAAATAAAGCCCTATATCAATAACGAAGCCATATATACCTTGGAGAAGCTTCATAAAGATGGTTTCACCGTTGGTATAATATCCAATACATCATTCTCAACGAACTCTATATGGAGGATGCTCGAGAATATCGGGATATCCGAGTATATTAATATAGTTATATCATCTGCGAATGAGGAGGTTAAGAAGCCTTTTCCAGAGATATTCTATAGATTTCTATCTAAAGCGGGTCTAAAACCATATGAGGTAGTTCATATAGGGGATAAGTATATGGATGACGTCATCGGGGCATATAACGTGGGTATGCATGCAGTATTGTATAGAGGTTTATGGGATAAATATAGGATTTATAGGGAATTTAGGGATGAGAAGTTATTGAATGTATGTCCTAGAGAATGTTACGTCATAAACGACTTAAGAGATATATTTAAGATTATCGAGAAGCTTAAGGCTTAAGAATATAGTTAGTTATATTCTCAGATACATCAGTCTTTAAATACCCTCCCTCATAAGCTAATTCAACAGCTTTAGATATAACTATATAATCAGATTCGTTAATGAACTTATACTTATAGAACTCTAGATTCTCATATAAAATATCGATCGTATCATCATCTAAATTATAATATTCTCTCAGCATATTCCTTACAGCCCCTGTATTATTATACCAGTTTGAAACGGCTTCTACACGCATATCAAGAAACTTCATAACCAGATTATAATTTTTATCTACGAAATCCTCTCTAGCTACATATACGATCATAATAGGCTTCTCAACACGATTTGTAGCTAGATGCCATAGATCCTGGAACCTCATGAAAGTCTTAAATCCCTTAGATAATGCTTTAGATGCAAACGGCTCCCACACAACGATCATATCTACCTTACCCTGTATAAGTGAATATATCATTAGATTTGGTGGGAGGTTAACTAGATTAAGATCCTCCTCAGTATATCCATAGATTCTATACATATATGACTTGAACATGGCATATGTACCTGTAGGTGTGAAGACTCCAATCCTAATATTCTTTAAATCGCCCGACTCGTTAATCTTTAGATCCCCTCTTATAATCAGCCTCTGATTCTGGTACATGTCAGCTGCGATAATATATAGCTTAACATTAGATTCAACCAGCTTTCCAGCAGTCTCGACAGGTATAATAGCTATGTCTATATCCCCCTTAGAAAATGAATTTAAAATATCTAATGTCTTCTCAAAATAAATTATCTTTAGATTGACATCATATTTATCATCTAGATGTAGATATTTAATCATATCCAGGCTACTTATCCCCCCATGTAAAGTACCTATTCTTATATTCTTCTCCTCGACATATGTAAGGTGGCTGGAGAAGTAATATATACCGACTGTAAATGCCATTATAACGATCAAACCAAATACTATCCTCCTCTTCATACTATTAATTCAAATAACATGATTAGATTTAATAGAAAATATATAATTAGGTTTTAACCTAGGTGATCATTTTCTCAGCCTACTAACTATATCCTCTATCTTCCTCATGACATCATCTGGATAACCCTCGATCTCCTTAGGCCACTCCCTCCCCAACTCCTCCCTATATTTCCTAGTCGCGTCAATACCCATCTTACTCCCAATCAATGGCGTAGATACTGTATGATCCAACGCATCAGTATGAGTATATGGAATAATAACTACATCCCTCTTAGGATCTACTGTAGACGATATTGCATATACAACCTGGTTTAAGTCATGTACATCGACATCTGAATCAACTACAATTAAAATCTTATTGAGGCTAAATTGGCCTAGGCCCCATAGACCCAGCATAACCTTCTTCGCATGTCCAGGATACCTCTTCTTAATGGATACTACCGCTAATCCATGGAATAATCCATGTATAGGGAGGTTAATATCGACTATCTCGGGGAATATCATTTTAAGGAAGGGAAGGAAGATCCTTTCAATGGCCTTTCCAATATATCCATCTTCCATAGGAGGTTTCCCCACGACTGTACCATAATATATAGGATCCCTCCTAAGTAGGATCCTCTCTACCCTGAATACTGGATAATATTCCTGAGGAGTATAGTATCCCATATGATCCCCGAAAGGCCCTTCCAACCTATAATCAGTTAAGTCTATATAACCCTCTAATACAGCTTCAGCATATGCAGGGATATATAATCCACTATAATCAGATTTAAATACCTTAATGCCCTCACCCCTTAATAAACCAGCGAATAAATATTCATCTATGCCTCTTGGTATGGGACAGGCTCCGGAGAACAGTAGTATAGGATCCCCGCCGATGGCCACAGCTACTGGAAACTCGGTGAGACCCTTCTCCCTATATATCTTCTCTGTGATAGACCCTCTTTTATGGGCTTGCCAATGCATGAGGGCCTCATTCCTACCGATTACCTGAATCCTATATACACCTATATTATAGATTTTATGCTCTGGATCCCTTGATATAACTAGGGGGTATGTAAAGAATTTCCCAGCATCGCCGGGCCATGTCTTAAACACTGGTATTATATTGAGATTCACCTCGTCTCCCACGTACTCTACCTTATATGACTTGCTCCTAGTCTCCTTAGGGAGATACTTACTTAATCTAGTAACATCCTTTAATAAGCTCAGTTTTTCTATGAAACCTCCATATGGGACCTTTAATAGATCTAGAATCCTCTTACCTATATCCTCAGGATTCTCACCAAATAATAATTTAATGTATCTCCAGTCTCCAAATAGATTCCCAACCACCTTCCACCCAGGATATCCCTTAACATTCTCAAATAACAGTGTTCCGAGGCCCTTTCTAACCGCCTCAACTATTAGAGCAGGAATCTCGAGTACCGGAGATAGCTCTTCTTGAATATAAGTTACTAAATTTAGCTGCTCAAGCTCGTTAAGATAATCATGTAGATCCTTATATATCCTCATGTTATCCACTCTAATCTATATATGAAACTTAATTATATCGATATAATTAATACTTGTAACTAATTCTTAATCTAGATCTAAATTAATTCTTTAGCCACCTTATCACTTTGCTGGATGTTAATCTACAATGATGATAAACGGTACTCCCCTCCCCCTTCCCAGTATAATGTGTCGTCTGCCAATGTAAAGATATCTATACTTATTTCAATTGGATATAGACCTTTTGGAGAAGATTTTAAAACTTTAAATTTGATTTCTAACTCGATAGACTCGCCTGGCTCTAATTTAATGAAGTATGGCTTTGTAAGCAGCTTAATATTTGATGGAATATCTACAGATGACCATCCTCTTTCAGCTATATAAACCGTTACTCCATTTCTATAGTAATATTCAAGCATACTGGTATCTGCTATTAAGTCGATGAATAAGTATACAGTCGCATTATACTCTCCTATAGCCTTCGAATACAAATGTATTCTGACTGTAATAACTTCACCTCTTGAAACCTCTACCCCACGTTCTACTATATTACCTTCTCCTATATTTACATCCGTATACGGTATCACACCCTTTTCATTATAGAATTGAATATTATAGCCGATGCCTGAAGGCTTCGGTAGGTTCGATGGCTTACTCCAATATCCCTCGACCGTGTAGTTTAATGGAATCTCTAGGGATTTATTATAGATATGTACACCATAATTACTGAAAACATGCCATGAGAGATATTCTCTTGAATATAGGTAGAATAGGGATGCTATGCTAATAACGAGTAAGATGGTAAGTAAATATATGAATATTTTATACCATTTACCCACGTGGATTCCCTCAAATCAACAATTAATGAAACTAATTTTAATAATTATATAAAATTAGATTTAATAAAAGCATTATCGTAGATGGTTGATAATCTAAAAAATATAATGTAGATATAGACGAAAATCTACTTATTTCTAACGTCTTTATATAGAGTATACTGATAAAATTTTTATTAAAATCTTCTGGATCAGGTGGAATCATGCGTGGCTATGGTGGAAAGTTTGTTAAGATAGATTTAACGAAGTCTAAGGTCCTGGTAGAAGATACTCCAATGGATTTGATGAAGAGTTTTATAGGGGGTAAATGGCTTGGGGCCTATATACTATATAAATATCTTGATCCTAAAATCTCTCCATTATCACCTGGGAATATACTGTTCGTCACTTCAGGCCCTGCTACGGGGACTCCTATCCCTATGTCCTCTAAGATAAGCTTCTTCTTTAAAAGCCCCTTGACCGGAATATTTGGAGAAAGTACTATGGGGGGTAATTTCCCAGCTGCATTTAAATGGGTTGGTCTAGATGGTCTAATGATTACGGGTAGGAGCGAGAAACCCGTATATCTCTATATAACTCCTGATGAGATTGAGATTAGAGACGCGGATCATTTATGGGGGCTTGATACTGAGAAGACTGAAGAGGTATTAATCTCTGACTTAGGTAGAGAGATTGAGATTGCTGAGATCGGCCCGGCTGGCGAGAAGTTAATTAGATTTGCATCGATAAGCCACGGGCATGGCTCTAGGATGAGGGAGAGTAAGGCAGGTAGAGTCGGCGGAGGCGCGGTCATGGGTAGTAAGAATCTCAAGGCTATCGTACTCCATCCACATGAGAAGAAGGTTGATGTATATGACGTGGATAGGGTTAAGGAGCTCTCAAGAGAGTTTATTTCTAGAGCTGTAAAGGAGCCTTCTAAATCAGGTATTAAGGGTTATAGAGAATATGGTACTCCCATTACAGTCGCTATCGCACATGGAGACTCAGCATTCCCAAATCACTTCTGGGAGAATGTCGAGACACCATATTATGAGGACCTAGATCCGGATCTACTTAAAGAGAAGTATTATAAGAAGAGGCTCTCATGCTGGAACTGCCCATATTCATGTGGTAAATATTCTATAGTGGAGGAAGATGATATATTCAAGGGTATTGAAGTTAAGGGGCCAGAGTATGAAACTATATTCAGCTTCGGGGGTAACGCGGATCTCACGGATTATAAGGCTATAATATCGCTTAATCTACTATGTGATAGATATGGAGTCGATACGATTGATATGGGTAATATAATAGCATTTACATTATACGCCGTGGAGAAAGGCAGGATTAAGTTGGATAGACCTGTAAAATTCGGTGACTACGAGAGCATATTGTATCTATTTCAGTTAACTATGGAGAGGAGGGGGATAGGGGATGTTATGGCTGAGGGTATGAAGATTATGGCTAAGAGACTCGGGTTGGAGGATATCGCTATACATGTAAAGGGGCTTACATTAGCAGGATATGATCCAAGGAGGTTGAAGGGGATGGCTCTATCATATGCGATTGGGACGAGAGGAGGGGGGCATCTTAGAACAACATCATATGCATATGAGTTTAAAAGGATTATAAAGCCTGAGGATACGGGTCCGGAGAAAGTCAAGTTCCTAGTAGATATTGAGGATCTATTCTCACTACATGATTCAATGATATTCTGTAGATTCGCTAGATTCGTATATGACTGGGAATTTACAATAGAGATCTTAAATGCATTAACGGGATTCAACTATGAATATAAGTGGCTTAAGGAACAGGCTAACTACGTTAGGACAATTATTAGATGGTTTAACCTAAATGCAGGTATGAAGCCTGAGGAGGATACATTGCCACCTCGATTCTTCAAGGAAGGTGGTAGAAAGCTCGACGGAACTGAGGTGAGAATCACTAGAGAGGAGTTGAGGAGTATGGTTAAAGAATATTATAGGCTTAGGGGATGGGATGAAGACGGTTATCCGAGGGAGAGGATAATGTTATAGAGGTGGTTGATATGAAAGCCGTTATATTAGCTGGTGGATATGGGAAGAGGCTTAGGCCATATACAGACGAGATTCCTAAACCCCTGATTAAAGTAGGTGGGAAGCCTATTATCGAGTATCAAGTAGAGTGGCTGAGACGTCAGGGTATAGATAGATTCTTATTCCTAGTCGGTTATAAGCGGGATAAGATAATGGAGTACTTCGGGGATGGAAGTAGATTCAATATCTCTATTGAATATAGTATTGAGGAGGAGCCTCTAGGGACTGGAGGAGCTATTAAAAACGCTGAGAAGTATCTCGCTGATGAGGAGATGTTTCTAGTGGTTAATGGAGACATATTAACCGATCTACGTATCTTACCACTATATAATGAGTTGAGTGAAGATGCTATAGGGGTTCTAGCATTGGTGCCGCTACCCTCCCCATTCGGGGTGATCGAGGTTGATAGATACAACTATATTCTTGAGTTCAGGGAGAAGCCTATATTATCTGAATATTGGATCAATGCGGGTGTATATCTATTTAAGAGGGAGATATTAAATCATCTACCTCATAAGGGTGATATTGAGAGGACTACATTCCCACAGCTCGCTAGGGATAGGAGACTTAAAGGAGTTAAGTACCAGGGTGTATTCTGGAGGAGTATAGATACATTTAAGGATATTGAATATATTGAGAAGATTAGAGGTAGATTTGGAGAAAAATTTATACTATAGTTAACCCCATATAATCCTCTTTACAATAGGTATTATATCCCATCCCCCCGTAATCCTACCTAAACTACCCCTACTAGCCTCCCTCTCCGAAAACTTCTTTAAGCCATCTGGGAGGAGATTCGGGGCATATAAATATAGGGGGACTGGATCCGCAGTATGCCCTCTCTGACTAGGCGGTGTAGAATGGTCAGCAGTAATTATAAATGCAGTTTTATCTAAGTCTATCTTATCAAGTAACTTAGATAGGAAGAATCTATCAATATCTTCAATAGCCTTCACCTTCCCCTCGAAATCACCGTCATGACCAGGTTCATCTGGACCCTTCAAATGAATATATACAGCATCAACATATCTAATCATCTCTACAGTCTTATCAACTCTAATCGGGTAATCTCTCTCTTTATCTGGAGTTGGTGGCGGGACATCAGCTATCGCTAATCCAAGCATATCGGCGATCCCCCTCTCCACAGGCATCTCAACAATCGCAGCCATCTTAAACCCATGTAGATACCTAAATGATGGTAGTGTACCAGGCCTCATCCCAGCATCCCTTAATAAGATTGCATTACATGG